>JACUUM010000002.1 GCA_014859305.1 Coriobacteriia bacterium | reverse complement strand
CCTCGGGCTCCTCAGGTATCTCGGGCTCCTCGGGAGGGCAGGGGCAGAACTCCACGTAGCTGATGTCCGCTATGTTGTCCATGCCCACCAGAGGCGCGTGGAGGCCCTCGTCTCCCAAGGCGCCGCCCGGATACTCGTAGACGTGCGCGTTGGGGCCGCCCTTCACGATGACGCGGCAGATCGGGACGTCCGACTCCCAGCTCAGGTACTGCTCGCCGTCGATCTCGACGATCGTGAAGGTGATGCCGTTGACCGTGTGCGTCCCCGGTCCGGGATCGTCCTCCGACCGGACACAGCCCGGTGCAGGGGGACCTTCATGCGGCTCGATCGTGGGTTCGAACCATAGGGGTCGGCGGCGTCTCGTTGGTCTGCATCGGGTTGATCGTCAGAGCCTCCGCCCCGGCATCCTCGTCGGTCTCGACTCCCTCATCGGCCGGATCCTCGGGCTCGGCTGCCTCCTCGGCCGGTGCCTCGTTCGCGGACGGGGCCTCGGCGGCGGGCTCCTCGACGGCTTCGTCGAGTTCAGCCATCGCAGCCCCGGACGCGAGCAACCCGAGAAGCATGGCGAGCACCACGACCGAGGCGATCCTCGTGCGCATTCGCCGGTCCTTCAGATGTCCGTACATCACGCGCCACTCTCCTTTCGGTCGTTTGCGGCCGCCCGTTCCGGACTTCCGGAGGTGGGGGTGGGCCCGCGTTCGCTCACGCCTGCGGACTCGGCGCGCGCTGTCCCCGTTGCTCGGCCTCTTCACCGGCTCGCCGTCCCGTGCGCCCTTCCGCGCGGTTCTCGTTCGGCGGCCGGTCCCCCGTCGTCGTCCGGAAGCGCGGCACACTGCTGCGTGCCGGCGTTCCCTTCCCCGCAGACGGAGGCCATAACGGTGGAAGATAGCTGCTGGTGAGGGCTGTCTGCCTGGTTCAGGAGGGCTGTGCGAACCGTCGGGAAGCCCTCGGGGCGCGACGGTCCCGGTCACCTGGCAGGTGTCCGCGGCAGGGTGGTAAGCTAGCCCCGCCGCTGGCGGCGACGACGGCGTCCCACGGGCGATTAACTCAGCGGGAGAGTGCCTCCCTTACACGGAGGAAGTCGGGGGTTCGAATCCCTCATCGCCCACCAGAGAATGACGAGGCTTCGGCGACAGCGCCGGGGACTCTACCGATCCCCCCGGGCGGAGCGCCTGCGACGCTCGCGCATCGGCCTGCGTGGCGGACGTCGAGCGTTCACGATCGTCGAGCGAGGCGGTCCAGCGCACCCTCGACCGCCTCGCGCGTCCGCATGGCCTTCCCCCTCGCGTACGCCTCGCGGAAGGCATCGTCCCCGAGCGCCCGGCGAGCTCTTGGGGAGACCTCGGCGACGATCGAATCGCGTGTCAGCGAAGCTCCGAACCCGATCTGTTCTCGGGTGGCGTCGGCAGCACCGAGCAGCGCCGCGGCATCCTCCGCGTCGCCGTCCGCCAAGGAGACGGCGGCGAAGCCGTCGAGGCAGTCGGCGAGCCCCTCGCGGCTGTATATCCCGAGCAAGAGTCCCGCCGCCTCGGTGAACGCAGAGCGGGCCGGGTCGCGGTCGCCCGCTGTGAATGCGGCGAAGCCCATCTCGCAGAGCGTCACTCCGGTCATATGATCGCTCTCGATGCTACGAGCGAGTGCGACGGCCTCGCGGAGCATGGTCTCGGCGCGCACCGCGTCCCCCTCGGTCAACGCGATCTCCCCGAGGATGTAGTGGGCCAGGCAGGCGCCCCAGAGATCCCCGAGCTCTCGGTAGATGGTCAGGGCGTGATCGAGATGCGCCGAGGCTGTCTTGTTCTCGTCCGGTATCAGCGCGAGGGCCAGGAAGGTCTCGGCGTCCGCTTCCGCCGTTCGGTCTCCTGAACGGCGCCACAGTTCTACGGCTTCGGTGAGCGGTGCGACGGCTTCTCGCCTCGGTGCATGCAGCTTCTCGATCCTTCCGGTGCCGATCACGAACAAGAGCCACGCCCGAGAGTCGTCGGGCAGCGGCGGATCCTGCGCGTGGATCGACTCCAGGAGCGCCCAGTACGGGGTGATGTCGGAGGTGATCCATGAGTAGATCCAGATGGCCGTCGTGCCGAGTCCGGTGACGATGTCGCCCCGCCCGATCGCGCGACGAAGCACGGCATCGATGTTCGGGTGGTCCGCTGCCACTCGGAGGAACCACTCGCGCTGCCCGGCGGTACGAAGCTCGCGCCCCGCGACTCGGACGAACTCGAGGAAGTACTCCGCGTGCCGGCGTTCCGCCTCCTCCGTCTCGCCTCGTTCATGCAGCTTGTCCCTGGCGTATTCCCGAACCGTGTCGAGTAGCCTGAACCGAGGCCGTCCGGCTGCGTCCTCCTCGATGGCCACGAGGCTGTTGTCCACGAGAGACGACAGCCGCTCCAACGTATCCGGCTCGTCGGCATCGGCACAGACGTTCTCGGCCGCTTCGAGCGTGAAGCCTCCTACGAACACGCTGAGGCGGGCCAGCATTCGTCGTTCCCGCTCGTCCAGGAGGCTGTAGCTCCAGTCGACCGTCGCTCGCAGCGTACGCTGGCGCTGCGGCAGATCCGCCTGCCCGGCGAAAGCGTCCAGGCTCGTCCTGACCCGCTCGGTCAGCAGCCCCAGCGGGATCGAGCGCACGGCCGGCGCGGTCAACTCGATCGCCAGGGGCAATCCGTCGAGCCGAGAACAGATCTCCACGACGGCGGAGGCGTTCTCACGCGTGACGCTGAACCCGGGCTCGGCTTGCTCGGCACGGCTCTGGAACAAGCCCACCGCCGGCGACGCCAGGATCTCCTCGAACGACGGCTCGCGGCGAGGCAGAGCGAGGGGCTTCACCGGGAAGCGATGCTCGCCACGCAGGCGTAGTGGGATGCGGCTGGTCGCGAGCACCTTCACGTCCGGGCATGCTGCCAGGAGCGCGGATACGAACGGTGACGCGTCGGTCAGGTGTTCGAAGTTGTCGAGCAGGAGCAGTACCGACCTCGGCGCGAGTACCTCGATGACGGAGTCGGCGAGCAGACGCGAGCGCTCGTACGTCATGCCGATCGAAGAGGCCACCGCATCCGGCACCTCATCGGGTTCGGAGAGCGGCGCGAGATCGACGAAGAAGGCCCCGTCGGCGAACGAGCGAGACAGCTCGCTCGCGGACGCCAATGCGAGACGGGTCTTGCCGACACCTCCCGGACCGATCAGGGTGATCAGTCGCACGTCCTCTCTGCCGAGGCTGCCTGCGAGCGACGACAGCTCGTCCTCACGGCCGACGATCGGGGTGGGCGGAACGGGGAGCGGACGCGGCCGGATGGAGCCGAGGGGGGAGGACCGCCTTTCGCCCACGCCTTGGAACCGCTCCGTCAGGAGCAGTGCGAGATCGTCGGCGAGGAGCTCCCCGAACTCCTCGCTGGACTCGAAGCAGCGATACGACGCGCGGCCCTCGTCTTCGATCCGCTGGAGCAGCCCGGTCAGACGCGGCTCGCGGTCGGGCGCCGGCGTCTTGATGTAGAGGAGACTGGGCATGCCCTGACTCAAGAGGTACTCGTCTTCGAGGCCCGACACCTCCAGGTCAGGTGTCACCCATCCGTAGCTCTGCCAGTAGACGCCGACGAAGACATGGCTCTGGTCCAGGTACGCGCGATAGAGGGTCCGCGGCGGGTGGGGGCGTGCACCTGCCTCGAACATCACGGGAACCAGGTGCAGCCGCTCGACGGCCTCACGGAAGGTCCTGCGTTCCGGTGCGAGCTCCTGCAACGTCGAGCTGATGAAGACGCGTAGACGCTGATCCGCGGTGAGGATACCGCGCCCCTCGATGTCGGGTCCTTGCACTCGCACGATCCGCCCGTCCTCAACGAGTTGTCCGTGCTCATCCTACGCCCGCTCCCGCGATACCGGCATTATGCCCCAGCGCCTCCCGCAGTCGGAGCGGGTGTGCCCGCACGCCGGCGTGGTGGTGCGGAGGAGCCGGTGCCTGCTCGCTCCGTCAGCCGCGCCACCGACGCGGTGTTCACGATCGCCCCGCCGCCTTGCTCGAGCATCGGCGCGATCTCGTACTCGCTGCACAGGAAGGCGCCCTTGAGGGACGGTGAGCCGGGGAAGATGTCCCGAGAAGCGGGTTCGGCTACTGTGGGAGCGGGCGCGGCCGGATCGGCCGGGGGAGGTCGAGATGGGGGACGCCGATACGACGTGGGTGACGCTGGCCGAGGCGATGGCGGTCGACGGGCTGGAGGCGTGGTCGGAGGCGCTGTCGCTCATGCGCTTGGCCGCCACGCTCGCCGACGAGGGGATCGCGTACGCTTTCGACCCGTATCCGCCCGGAGAGGGTTTCGCGTACCCACCGATGCCGGTACCCTTCCGGCTGCTCGTCCGTCAGGAGGACCTGGAGCGGGCGCGTGCGATCGCGAGCGACCTGCTCGGGGAGGAGGGATCGTGAAGACGATCGTCGCGGCTGCCGTCGGTCTGCACGGCCTGGGGATGGTCGGCGGCGTCTACCTGGTGTTCACCACGCGCTCCTGGCTCGCGCGCGTGTCGCCCGGCGGCATCGTGCTGGCCGGCTTCGTCGCGACGCTGTGGGCGGCCTCGGGCCTGCTCCTGGTAGGCGGGGCGTGGGGCTACTACTCCGGGGCCGAGTGGTTCCGCGCCTGGCTGCTCGCGGGAGCGGCGATATCGCTCGCGGGCATCATCCTGTGGGCCGGCAGGATCCCGCCCGGCACTTACGTGGGCGCGCTCCTGGACGTCGCGGTGATCGTCTGGCTGCTCTTCTTCCCGCCGTCGGCGGCCTGAGGTCGACCGAGGGAGTGCGACCGCGGCCACCCGGGCGACCCCGCGGCCCCCGCTACCCGAGCGGAGGGCCGCCCGCGGTAAGTGGGTATCCTGCCGTAGTAGTGCGCCGCCGGCAAGGAGCGGGCGGTCCGGAGCGTGAGGGGAGCGGGATGCCCGACCGCGACATCGACACGCTGAACGACGTGGTGGAGCAGCGCTGCGACGAGGTCGAGGACGAGGCGGAGGTCCGCCGCGCGCATGACGCGCTGGACAGGATCCAGGAGCGGCTGGCCTTGGCCGACGAGCTGCACGACTCCCTGTCCACGCGCTACACCCTCGTCTGGCCGATACCGGGCATCCTCATCTCGGGGCGGCGCCGGAAGCGTCTGGTGCGCGACTACGGCAGACTCCGCGCCGAGGCCCGGCGGGAGCCGCGCCACCCGCATTGACGCCCCGCGGCCGCCGCCGAAGAGTCGGCGCCGCGAGCCGAACCCGCACCGCGCTGTCCGTCGCCTCACCCCCCGTCACGGGCGACTTCCGACTCCGTGAAGGGGCCGGCTTCGCAGCGGCTGCTCTCCCCGGTAAGGCGGCTGGATACGAGCGCGGCCGCCGCCGCGACGCCCGCCGCGGCGAAGAGCGCCGCGGATGCCGCCCGCACGTAGTCCGTGGCTGAGGGGGTTCCCGGCAGGATGCTGGTGAAGATCGCTCCCGCGAAGCCGACGCCGAGCACCATGCCCACGTTTCGCGCCTCGCCGAGCACGGCCGCCGCCACACCCTGGCGCCCGCGCGGCGCCGAGCCCATGAGCGCGCTGTTGTTGGGCGAGATGAAGGCGCCGGTACCGAGCCCGATCACCGCGAGCGCTCCGGCGATCGCGGCCAGTGAGGCGCCGGGCGGGAGAAGTCCGAGCGCCAGCAGCCCGAGAGTCATCGTCGACATCCCGGCGACGGTGAGGGGGCGGCAGCCGGCGCGGTCGGAGAGCGCTCCGGCCAGCGGCGCCGCGACGGCCATGACCGCGGGCTGCACCATGAGCAGCACACCGGCCGCCGACGCGGTCATGCCGCGGCCCTGTATCAGGTAGAAGGGCATCAGGAAGACGACCGTGTACACGGCCACGTAGTTCAGCAGCGCGGCTCCGGTGGACGCCGAGAAGGCGCGGCTGGCGAACAGCCCGAGGTCGAGCATCGGGTGGGCGGCGCGCCGCTGCCACCCCAGGAACGCGGCGAGCAGCGCTCCCGCTGCGGCGAGCAGGCCGAGGACCGCCGCCGAGGCCCACCCCCACGAGTGCGCCTGGTTGAGCGCGAGCAGCAGCGCCACGAGCCCGCCGGTGAACAGCGCGGCGCCGGCCGGGTCGAACGGCTCCGCACGCGGAGCCGGGGGGTCGTCGGGGACGTACAGCCACCCGACCGTGAGCGCGAGCGCGCCGATCGGGACGTTGATGAAGAAGATCGCCCGCCACGTCAGAGCGTCGGCCAGCCAGCCTCCAACCGGCGGTCCGACGGTGAGACCGAGATAGGTCGCCGTCGCTATCATCCCCAGCGCACGCCCTCTGCGCTGCGGCGGGAAGTTCGTGGTGACGATCGCCGGCGAGTTCGCGAACAGCACCGCGGCGCCGATGCCCTGTACCCCGCGCGCCGCGGCGAGCAGCCCGACGGTAGGCGCGATGCCACACAGCACCGAGCCGGCCACGAAGGCCCAGAAGCCTCCCAGGTAGACGCGCTTATGACCGTAGAGGTCGCCAAGGCGGCCGAAGCCCAGCAGCGTCCCGCTGACCGCGAGGAGGTAGACGGTGACGACCCACTGCACGGCGGCCACCCCGGCGCCGCTCTCGGCACGGATCACGGGCAGCACGACGTTGACGATGCTGGCGTCGAGCGCCGACATGAACGTCCCGACGCCCACCGCCGCCAGGATCCACGTCCCGGCGCCCTCGCCCCTCGCCATCGCCTCTCCGCCCGTCGCGCCACCTCGGCAACCGCACCCTACGCCGCCAGTGTAACGTCTCGGCGATGCGGGCCTTCCCGCTCCGGGAGGCCGGGCGCCGTCAGTCCGAGAAGCGTGCGGTGCGGCCGGAGCCCTCCCGCTCGCGCGCGAGCCTCTCGAGGTAGTCGAACTGGCTCTCGGCGGAGGCGCGGACCCGCCGCAGACGCTGCGCGGTCGAGCGCCGCAGGCGCGTGCGCGCCGAGGCCAGGTCGGCCAGCGTCGCGAGCACGGCGCCGACGTCGCGGACGGAGTCGTCGAACACGTAGCGGCCCAGCCCGAACTGCTCCATGACCTCCAGGCACGCGTGGTTCCCGTCCACCGCCAGAACGGGGGTCTTGGTGGTGAGGCATGCCACCATCGCGTGGAACCGCCAGACGAGTGCCGTGTCGCAGCGCTCGAGCAACTCCTTGATGCCGTCGGTGTTGATGTCGAAGCCCACCGCGTGCACCCGCGGCTCTCCCTCCAGACGCGCGGCGATCTCGGCTATCACCGGCAGGTCGTTGTCGCGCGGCTCGTCCATGTGCGCCTGGCGCGCGGCGTTGGGGAAGAGCAGGACGGCCTCGCCGCGCCGGAGCGCGCCGCGAGCGATGTCGGTGACGAAGCCGGCGTAGTCGAAGCGCCGCCTGCGCGCCTTGCCCGCGGTCACGGCGCTCGGGCATATGCCGAGGACCGAACGCCCCGCCTTGCGCTCCGCCTCCAGCGCCTCGCGGACCTCGGAGGTCGCTACCAGGTACTCGCAGCCGAGCGACTCTCCGGACCGGTGCAGGAACGCCACGTCGGCGGCCTCGGCGAGCCGCTCCTCGGTCAGCGGCAGCGCTCGCAGGCTCTCGGCCGTCGCTTCTCCGCGGGCGAAGACCTTCTCGCAGCGGGTCAGCCAACGCTGCGCCGCCCAGTGGTTGGCCGGGTCGCGGAACGGGCCGCAAGCCTGCGCGAGCTTCACGACCGGCACGTCCAGGACCAGCGCCGGCCAGATCCTGAGGACGTCGGAGGGCAGGCACTCGACGTGCCGGTCGAGGAAGGACGCGCCGGAGAGGTCCACCAGCGCCGCCGAGCCGGCCAGCGCGCGCACGGGCTCGGGGACGGCGCGGGGCAGGCGCCGCAGCCCGAGGCGCCGCAGCGCCGCGGCCAGCAGCGTCCCGAAGAGGAGCTCCGTGGCCAGGTGCCGCGGTGCCGAGGAGTAGACGTGCACGGCGGGGTCGCAAACGAGCTCACGGTCCTCCTCGGGGTGGTGCGAGAAGACGTTGAAGCGCGCACCGGGGAAGCGGTCGCGAAGGCGCGCCACCGTCGTGGAGAGCATGGCTTCGGCTCCACGGTCGCCGGAGACCGTGGCGGCGATGACCGAGAAGACCGGCGAGACCGCCGGCCCGGCGCGGTTCCGCTCCTCCCGGGGGCGCTCCGCGGGCGCGCGCTCGGCGGCCCCGGCAGCAGGGTGGGCCCGCTCCTCGGTGTCCACTGCGGTCATCCGCCCTCCTCGACGCCGGCTCTTGAAGCGCTCGCGATCTCATCACGCCCGCGAGGTATTCATGCCACTTCACACGCCGGTTGGTTCGGCCGGAGGCGTCCGGTCCGAGAAAGCCTTGCCACTCCACCCGCGGCACCCGCCCCGCCGCGCCGTGGGCGGCGGCCCAGACGCCGACCGGCGTCGTCGGCTCAGGACGCCTCGCCCTCCGCGTTCGGGGCCGGCCGTTCGGCGCGGGCACGCTGCAGCCACTCGCCCAGCGTGTGCCCGGTGGTGCGGGACACGTACAGCGTCGCCGGCACGCCGAGGAGCACGAGCCACACGAGCTTGACCGCTCGGTCCACGACGGCCGCCCCGAGCCCGAGCGCCGAGGAGATGCCCACGGCACCGGCAGCCGCGGCGGAGCCGCCCTCGCGGAAGCCGAGCCCGCCGGGGATGACGGAGAAGCGCTCCAGCACGATGGCCGCGGCCACGACCACGAGCGACTGTGCGAACGTCGCCTCGGTGGACAGCGCCCGGAACGCGAAGTAGGTGCGGGCGGCGTCGAGTGCCACGAGCCCGACGTTGATGAGCAGCTCGATCGCCATGAGCCGCGTGTCCCTGTAGATGTCCGCGATGCCATGGGCCGCGTCGTAGGCGATGCGCAGCGGCGCGCGCATGTGGTCCGAGTCGCGGCGGCGCGGGGCGAACCATCCCCACGCGAGCAGCGCGAGGAGCGCCGCCGAGGGCCCCAGCAGCACCGGCCACCCCAGCGCCGGCTGTCCGGCGGCGAGCAGCACCGCGCCCGCCAGGCTGCCGGCGACCCACAGGTGGATGACCCCGCTGCCCAGCACCAGCGCGCCGAAGTGCGCCGCGCGGACCTTGAAACAGCCGCGCAGCACGGCGCCGTTGGCCAACGTCCCCGTCTTGGCGGGCAGGTAGTTGAGCACGTTGACCATCAACGCGAGCGAGAAGGTGTCCCGGAAACGGATGCGCGCGCCGAAGCGCGCGGTGAGCACCTGCAGCTCCCACCCGTTGAGCAGGTGCGTGCCGATCGCGGAGACGCTGATCAGCGCGAACAGGCGCGGCGTGAGGTCGAGCAGGCGGCGGGCCTCCTCGGAGTGGGTGGCCACCACCCAGGCGATGACGGCGATCGCCCCGGCGGCCAGCCCCCATTGGATGGCGGCGGAGGCGCGCTTGGCGGAGCGGCCTTCAGGCACGCGCGACGCCCTCCCCGGCCTGCCCCTCCTCGGCGACGGCGCGCTCCACGCGGTCGATCTCCGTCTCGAGCCGCCGCGTGCGCCACTGCACTTCCTCCAGGAGGCTGCGGTTCACCGCGATCAGGTCGGCGACGAGCCCGAAGACGATGAGCTGGAAGCCGATCACCATCAGGATCGCCGTGAGGATCAGCGACTGGATGTGCCCTTCACCCTGGCCGATGGCGTAGAAGTACACGAAGCGCAGGCCCAGCAGCACGCCGAGGGCGCCCAGCACGGCTCCGGGCACGATGAAGAACTTCATCGGCTCGTAGTACATGAGCACGCGCAGGATGGTGAACACCGAGCGCTTCACGTAGCTGCCGATGCTCTTGACCAGCCTCGAGGGACGCAGGTCGGCGTTGACGCGCACCGGGACCGAGGTGATGGCCATGCCCTTGCGGCCGGCCTGGATGATCGTCTCGAGCGTGTAGGTGTACTCGGAGAAGACGTTGAGACGCATCGCCGCCTCGCGCGTGACGGCCCGGTACCCGGAGGGCGCGTCGGGGATGTCCGTACCGCTGGCCATCCGGACGACCCAGCTCCCGAGCGCCTGGAGTGACTTCTTGACCGGCGAGAAGTGGTCGATCCGGGCGATCGGCCGGGCCCCCACCACGTAGTCGGCCCTTCCGGCCAGTATCGGCTCGACGAGCTTGGGGATGTCCGCGGCGCAGTACTGGTTGTCCGCGTCGGTGTTCACGATGATGTCGGCGCCCAGCCGAAGGCACGCGTCCACGCCCGCCATGAAGACCTTCGCGAGGCCGGAGTTGCGGGTCATGCGCACGACGTGGTCCACCCCGTGCGCCCGCGCCACCTCCACCGTGCGGTCGGTGGAGCCGTCGTCGACGATCAGCCACTCGACCTCGTCGATGCCCGGCAGCTCGCGCGGGAGCTCCGCCAGGGCCACCGGCAGCGACTCCTCCTCGTTGAAGCATGGGATCTGGATGATGAGCTTCACCGCGCCGCCTCTTCCGGCCCCTCGATCACGGTGTCCGTCCGGCCTCTCGCCGACGACCAGGCCGCCCCGACGAACACTCCAAGATACCAGATGAACACCGGCACGGCGTGGAACGCGACCCGGTTGAAGCTGTCGGCGACGGAGACCCGCCCGGGGTGCGTGACGCCGTGGACCGCCAGGCCCACCGCGAAGAACGCGGCCAGCGCGAACAGCAGCCGGGGCGACCAGTCCGCCGCCCGCCTGAGGCTCGGGAAGGCGAGCGTGAGCACGAGCAGCCCGAGGATCGAGTACCACAGGTAGCCGTACCCTCCGGCACGGAACAGGTTCTCGCCGGCGTTCGCCGCCGCCCGGACGAACCCCTCGGTCCTCAGTGCCGCGACCCCCGCCACGGCCAGGACGAGGGCGGCGTGACCCGCCGTCAGGACGCGCCGCTCGGATCGCGCCACCCTGCGCAGGGCCGGCCACGAAGCGGCGACGAGCCACACCACCCCCACGACCGAAAGTGCGCCGAGCATGGCGGCGGCTCTCGAACCGGGGAGCTTGTGAGAGCCCCAGACGCCGAGCCGCACGTACGCTGTGGCGTACACGACGCCGAGGACGAGCGCGGGCGGCGCCAGGAACGACGCCGCGTCGCGAGGGCGCCCGCCGACGACGGACGGGACCGCCGCGACCGCGATGAGGACGAACGCGTACGCCAGGCCGTCGGGCCGCGCGAGGGCGAGGCCGGCGCCCATCAACCCCGCGACCGCGAGGAGCGAGCGCCGGGCGGTGGCGTCGAGGGCGTCCTCGGAGGCGCGGATCGCCACCAGCGACCCGAGCAGGTAGGCCGCGCTGACCATGTGGCTGTGGACGTAGAAGGAATGGAAGACGAACGCCGGGATCGATGCGAGCAGGGCTGTGAGCCCGGCGGCGGCGAGCGCGCGAGGCAGCGAGGGGGCGACCGGGAACGCCCACCTCCAACCCGCGTACGCGAGGAGCGCCAGCACGGTCGCGGCGAGCAACGGGTAGACGGCGTGGACCCACTCGGCGCCAAGGGCGGACCCGGCGGCGTGAACGGCGGGGATGAGCGGGCTGTAAGCGCCCATGACCTCCGCGGTCAGTCTCCCCGTGTCGTGCAGCCAGACGCCGGGCAGGCCATAGTGGAAGAGGCTGTCGTAGCCGCTGGCGGTCAGAGGGACGCGCTGGAGAGCGAGGGCGGCTCCGAGCACCGCTCCGGCGGTGGCGGCGAACCCGAGCGGCCCGGTCGCGCTCGCCGTGCGGCCCTCTCGCAGCGCTCGCAGGCGCGGCAGCGCCGCCCAGCACACGGCGATCAGCAGGGCGGCGCCCAGCGCGAACGGCCTCGCGCCGAATCCTCGCCGCGCCGCGGCCGCCGCGGCGAGCACGAGCGGCCACGCGAGAAGCCCGGCCGGGAGGGCGAGCAGGTGGTACGCGCCGCCCAGAGCGCGGCGGGCATGCCACAGGGCCGCCCACCCGAGCACGAGCGACGCGACGACCAGCGCGACGTTGCCGCCCGGCGCGGTCACCGCTCCTCCTCGGGCAGCAGCCCTCGCGGGGCGAGGCGCAGAGGCGCGGCGAAGACGCGCTCTCCCTCCGCATCGGAAAGCAGGACGACCCGGCGCTCGTCGCCCGTGCCCCCGGCGGACGTGATCGCGTGGACGCCCCACGGCAGCTCGCGGACCGGTCCCGAGGACAGCAGTGCGTCCACCTGGGCGTCCGAGAGCCGCGGGTCGTAGGCGCGCACGCGTACCGAGTCGGCGAGCATGGGGCGAAGCAGGCCGAGTCGGAGCGCGGGCTGAGGCACGCCGCCGAAGACGTCGGGGGGGCGGCCGGGGAGCAGGGTGAGGTCCTCGGGCACGACGACCGTCGACGGCGCTCCGCCCGCGACGTGGCGGACGGCGAGGCCGACGTACAGGTTGAGGAAGCGGTTCCGCCCGCCCGAAGCCTGCCCGACGTTCTCCAGGCTGTCGCCGGCCGGCACGATCCGTGAGTAGGGCCACCGGCCGCGGAGCATGGCGGCCGTGTCGAGGAGCATCGGCGCGATGAAGGCGGCGACGAGGACGAGCGCTAGGAGGTGGGGGAGGCGGCGCGGTTCCACGGCACGAAGGATAGCAGAGCGCCCTCAGTCCTCGGCGGGCGCCCTGCGCATCCGCTTCTTCGCGGCCTGGCGCTCCTTGCTCTCCCGCCGCCGGCGCAGCGAGGCCGCGCTCGGCTCGGTCGGCACCCGCTCCGCCGGCTTCCAGGCGAGGCGCTCCAGCCGGCGCCGCAGCGTCTTCAGGCAGCGGCGCTTGTTCAAGTGCTGGCTGCGCTCGCGGCGGCACACCACGGCGACGCCGGTAGGGCGGTGGACCAGGCGCACCGCGCTGTCCGTCGTGTTCACCGACTGGCCGCCCTTACCCCCCGCGCGGAAGGTCTGCACGTCGCACTGCGCCAGCAGCTCCTCGTCGGTCTTCGGCACGTCCATGTCAGGAAAGGTAGCGCTCGAACCAATCCCTCGCCAGTCGTGAGACGGAGTCGAGCGCGCCGGGCTCCTCGAACAGGTGCGTCGCCCCGGTCACGACCTCGAGGGCCTTCTCCGGCGTGGCGATCTGCGCGAGCGCGTAGCGGTTGAGCTTGAGCACCTGCTCGTCGGCTCCTCCGACGATCAGCAGCGTCGGCGTCCTCACCCTTCCGAGGACCCCCATCGCCAGGTCCGGCCTCCCCCCGCGGGACACGATCGCCGAGACCATGTCGCCGAGGTCTGCCGCGGCGTGCAGCGCGGCGGCGGCGCCGGTGCTCGCGCCGAAGTAGCCCACGGGAAGCCCGGAGGTCTCGGTCAGGTCGCGCAGGTACAGCGTCGCGGCGCGCAGGCGCGCGGTCAGCAGCGAGATGTCGAAGCGGTTCTCGTAGAGCGTGTCCTCCTCGATGGTGAGCAGGTCGAAGAGCAGGGTCCCGAAGCCCGCCTCGAACAGCGCGCGCGCCACCTGCTGGTTGCGGGTGCTGTGGCGGCTCGACCCGCTGCCGTGCGCGAAGGCCACCACGCCCCGCGCGCTCTCCGGGACCTGGAGCGCTCCCTCCAGGGTCACCTCGCCGGAAGGGATCGCAACGAGCTGTTCGGTCTGCCGTGCCATCATCCTCACCGCCTCGCCGCCGGTCGCGCGCGGTCGCGCGCTTGGGGTAGGGAGCTTTCTACCCACGGGCGCGCCGAGCGCCTCGCGTCACTCCTCGATCGAGATCGCGTCCACCGGGCAGGAGTCCGCCGCCTCGCGCACCGGCCCGTACAACTCCTCGTCGGGCTCCTCGTCGATCACGTGGGCCAAGCCGTCGTCCTCGAGCCGGAACACCTCCGGGCAGACCTCCTCGCACAGCCCGCAGCCTATGCACAGGTCGAAATCGACGATCGGCTTCATGGAGGCCCCCTTCACGTGCGCGCCGGCGGCGTGAGGTGCGATGACGTGCAGCGCTAACTGGTGGATACCCAAAGCCGCCCGAGGAGCGAACCGGCACGATGCTAGCTGCATGGAGGCGTGGCGGATCACGTCAAGTGACGAACGTCACATACCGATAGAATGGGAGCGGGCTTGAGAGGGGCCCGATGCGGGGGATGAGCGAGGAGGGGAGAGGTGGAGGAGAGCCATCAGCGAGTGAGGGTGCTCGTGGAGACGACGGCGCGGAGCTTCAAGGGGTACGTCTACAAGCCGGTGAAGGACAGCGGCTACCGGCTGTCGGATCACTTGAACGACTACGACAAGCAGTTCCTGTGTCTCTCCGATGTGGAGATCGCGGACCGCGGACAGCACTACCGCGTCGGCGAGAAGCGCGATTTCATCGCCGTGGCCACCTCGGCGATCACCTACATAACGCCGCTGGAGGACGACTAGCGCCAGCGAACGGAGAACGACCAGCAAGTGGCCGAGTGCGCGTTCCATAGGGGTGTCGAGACCGGTCTGCGCTGCGCGGAGTGCGAGCGCCCGATCTGCCCCAAGGACATGGTATCCACGCCCGTGGGCTACAAGTGCCGAGAGTGCGCCCGTCCCGCACGGGGGCAGACGGCGCTCGTCAAGCCGCACCAGCTCGCGCTCGCGGCGGCCTACGCGTTGCCGGCGGGGCTCGTCGGCGGGCTCGTGCTGGGGCTGATCGGCTTCGGCTTCTTCTTCATCCACCTCTTGTTCGGGATGGGCGTGGCCGAGGCCGCGCGCCGAGGATCCGGCGGGCACCGCAGTCCCTCGATCGCGGCGGTCGCCGGCGTCGCGGCCCTTGCGGGCTCCCTCCTCGGCGGGTTCGGGCCGATCGGCTGGCTGCTCGCGCCGCTGGCCGCGGTTGTGTACGTGCTCGGGAACCGATGGTAGGCGTGAGGTGAGTGGGTAGCGCGAAGCGCAACGTCCGGGTCGGCAGCTGCTCGTGGGCGGAGCGCACGATGTCGGGCACCTTCTACCCCGCCGCGGTGCGCTCGGCCGAGGCGAAGCTGCGCTACTACGCCGCGCGCTTCGACACCGTCGAGGTCGACTCCACCTTCTACGGTCTCCCGCGGCGCGACTGGGTCGCGAACTGGGTGGAGCGCACGCCGCCGGGCTTCGTCTTCCACGTCAAGGCGTACGGCCTGATGACCCAGCACGCGGTGGACGAGCGCTCGCTGCACCCGGAGCTGCGCGGGTACCGCTTCGAGCGCACGCGCTCCGGCCGCGTCGCACGCCCCGAGCCCGAGATGCTCCGGCGCACCTTCGACATCTTCCTGCGCGAGACGGAGCCGCTCCGCTCCTCGGGCAAGATGGGAGGCGTGCTCATGCAGTTCCCGCCGTACTTCGCCGCCGCCGACCCCGAGCGCGCGCGCGAGAACCTCGGCTACATCGAGCGCGCGGCGGAGATGCTCGGTGGGCTGCCGGTGCTCGTGGAGTTCCGCCATCCCTCGTGGGTGGCCGAGGACCGGGCGGGGGAGACCTTCTCCTTCCTGGCCGACCGGGGGCTGAGCTACGTCTGCGTGGACGCGCCGCAGTTCGAGAAGCGCCTGACCCTGCCCGGCGTCTGCGCCGCGACCGCGCCGACGGGGTACGTGCGCCTGCACGGCCGCAACACCGAGACGTACTTCAAGCGGACCGGGACGGCCGCGGAGCGCTTCGACTACCTCTACTCCCGCGACGAGCTCGAGGAGTGGGCGGACCCCGTCCGCCGGCTCGCCGAGGAGACCGAGGTCACCTACGTCATGTTCAACAACTGCCGCAACGACTACGCTCCCCGCAACGCCGGCGAGATGGCCTCGATCCTCGGCGGCGTCGTGGAGGAGCGGCGCGGCGGCGTGCCGACCGGCGAACCGGCGCCGGCGGAGGAGAACGGGGCGGACGAAGAGCCCGCCGGGGGCGGGAAGCGCGGTCAGGGGGGCGGCCAGCTCGACCTCGGGGTGTGAGCGCGCGCCCTAGCCGGCGGCCTCGGCGGCCGCGCCCGGGGGCGCCCACAGCGTGACCCAGGCGTCCAAGGCTACGTCGGCGAGCTCGGCCACGCGCTTCTCGAGCAAGCCGGGGGGCAGGACGCGGGAAGGTCCCATGAGGCGGCCCGACAGCGCCAGCGAGACCAACCCGTGCAGCGCCGCCCAGGAGACGAGCACGGCGGCGTCGACATCCGTGGACGCGTCGAGCTCCCCGGCCGCGACGGCGGCCTCGAAGCGCTCGCGAGCGTCGAGCAGCGCTCTCCGGCGGCGCTGGATGCCCTCACTCCATGTGTCCGCGTCGAGAGGCTCGGCCGAGTAGGCGTGCTCGAACATCAGCTTGTACATCTCGGGGTGGGCCAGCGCCCACTCGACGTACGCCCGCGCGCTCTGGCGTATCCGCTCAAGCGGCGAGGGGGAAGACGCGGCTCGGGCCAGGTCCTCGGCGAGCCACTCGAACGCGCGCTCCTCCGTCTCGTTCAGGAGCTGGTCCTTGTTCGAGAAGTAGAGGTAGATCGTCGTCGGGCTGTACCCCACCCGTTCCGCGACGGCGCGCATCGTCACCCCGTGGGGACCCTTGTCCTCCACGAGCTCCGCGGTCGCCTGCAGGATGTCCAGGGCGAGTCTGGGGTTGGCCGGGCGTGCGGTCATGGTCGCGGCCTTCTCCGTCTCCTTGCTGCCCCCCCGGCGAGGGCGGGGCGGCACTTCATCCAGCCGGCAATGCGCCGGCCGGTGCGAGTTAACAGCGTTATGTGAACAATGTCAAGTTTCCGGCTGGAAGCCCTTGACACGGCCCTGTTGCTGCTACTAGGGTGAACGGCGCTGGTGAACGCAGTTAAGTTAACTGACTGACCAGGAGGAGGGGGTCCGGGCATGCGGACGCTCAGGAACGTGTTCCGCCGGAAGACCAGGGCATTCCTGACGATCTTCGGCATCACGATCGGCGTGCTCGCGCTCGTGGTGATGGGCGCGATGGCCGAGAAGCTGAACCTGCTCGTCGACGGCGGGGTCAAGTACTACGCCGACAAGGTCATCGTGACGGACGAGTCGGCCGGCAGCGCCTTCATGTCGGCGCCGATGTCCACGTCGAAGGTCGACGAGATCGAGCGCGTCGAGGGCGTCACGCGGGCGAGCGCCGGCGTGGCGATGCTGCTCGACGAGGAGATGGGCGCGGTGAACATGGGCACCCCGCCCATGGTCGTCGCCGAGGACGGGCGCGCGCAGGGCTACGAGACCTTCGAGATCCGCTTCGCGCAGGGCCGCGACATCAGGCCCGGGGAGCGCGGGGTGGCGGTGGTGGGGTCGGACCTCGTCGGCAAGCTCGACGCCGAGGTCGGGGCGACCGTGAAGGTGCGCGGCGAGTCCTTCGAGGTCATCGGCATCCTCGAGAAGACGCTCACCGGGCCGGACAGCTCGGTCGTCGTGCCGATGCGCGACGCTCAGCGCCTGTTCGTGCGCACCCTGCCCGACGCGGTCCGCGGGGTGATCGACGAGAAGACCGTGTGCACGTCCATCTCCGCCTACGCGGCCGAGGGCGTCGACCCCGACGAGCTCGCGGAGGCGATCGAGCGCGGCGTGGCCGGTGTCTCCACGATGGGCCCGGCGGGCTTCGAGGAGCAGATCGTCCAGGCGATGTCGCTGCTGAACTCGATCATCTTCGGCATCGCGCTCATCTCGCTGCTGGTCGGAGGCCTGTCGGTGATCAACACCATGACCATGGCGGTGGCCGAGCGCACCCGGGAGATCGGCATCCGCAAGGCCATCGGCGCCTCCAACGGCGCGATCATGCGGCAGTTCATCGCGGAGTCCGGTCTCATCGGCATGGTCGGCGGCGCTGTCGGCGTGGGGCTGGGCTGGTCGGTCGCGCGCGCGCTGAACGCCGCGGGCGAGGCGAGCGCCACGACGCTGTTCCTGGTGACCGGCCGGCTGGCCGGCGGCTCACTCGCGTTCGCGATCGTCCTGGGCGTGCTGGCCGGCCTCTGGCCCGCATGGCACGCCAGCAGGCTCAACCCCGTACAAGCGCTGCGCTACGAGTAGCGCAGGCGACAGGAGGACGAGATGGACACGGTCATCAAGTGCGTGGACGTGAGGAAGCGCTACAGGCTCGGCAAGGGCAACTTCGTTGAGGCGCTGCGCGGCGCGAGCCTGGATGTCGCCGGCGGCGAGATGGTCGCGATCATGGGACCGTCGGGGTCGGGCAAGTCCACGTTGATGCACGTCGTCGGCTGCCTCGACGAGAGCGACGCCGGCGAGGTGTGGGTCAACGGGAGGCGGGTGGACGGCCTGCGCGGTTCCGCGCTGACCAAGGTGCGCCGGGACGAGATCGGCTTCATCTTCCAGGGCTTCAACCTGGTACCGACCCTGACCGCGCTCGAGAACGTGGCCATCGCGAGCGAGTACGCGGGGATGTCGCGCCGGGCAGCTGCCGGGCGCGCCGAGGAGCTGCTCGCGCTCGTGGGCCTCGGCGACCGGATGCGCCACCGGCCCACCGAGCTCTCCGGCGGCCAGCAGCAGCGCGTGGCGATCGCGCGCTCGCTGGCCAACTCGCCCTCGATCGTGCTGGGGGACGAGCCCACCGGCGACCTGGACACGGCCACCTCGGCGGAGATCGTCGGGATGCTGCGCGAGCTGAATCGCGAGACGGGTACGACACTGGTGCTGGTGACGCACAACCCGGAGGTCGCCGAGGCCTGCGACCGCACGATCCACGTGCGCGACGGGGTGGTCGTCGGCGCAGGCGTCACCGCGGCCGCGGCAGGGCAGTAGGAGGCGTCAGGAGCGATGGCGGGAAGGGTGCTCGTGGCCTACGAGTCGCGGGGCGGTGCGACGCGCGAGGTCGCCGAGGCCGTGGCGCGCGTGCTGCTCGAGGAGGGCCTGGAGCCCGACGTGCGGAGCGTGCGGGACCGGCTGCGCTTCTCGGACTATGACGGCTACGTGCTCGGCGCTCCGGTCCGCATCGGCCGCTGGGCTCCGCGTATGAAGAAGTTCGTGGCCGACGGGGCAGCGGCGATGCGCGGCAAGCCCGTGGCGGTCTTCGCGGTGGGCGCGAGCTTCGCGCCGCCCGACGAGGAGACGGCGGCCGATCCCGAGAAGGCCGCGAACGCGGCGGACTACGCCGACAAGTGCCGGGAGCGCGTGCACCGGTGGTGCGACCGGCTCGAGCCCGTGGCGTTCGCGACCTTCCCCGGCGTGATGCGCCCGGAGGCGTTCCCGCGACTGCTGAGGCGGACGACGCGGAACCTGCCCGTGCGCGACGCCCGCGACTGGGACGAGATCGGCGCGTGGGCCCGCGAGGTCGCCGGCAAGCTGCGGCCGTAGGGCTGTCCGGGGACCCGCGCACGCCGGACCGGGACGTGTGCCGAGGAGCTGGAGGGGCGTGGGCCGCCTGCCGATGCATAGAGCCGAGGGGAGGGGATGGGGATCGGAGGCGACGGGATGCGCCATCCCGCGGAAGGCGTGAGGCAGAGGCAGCGCGAGGCGCTGTGGAAGTGGCGCTGGCTCGGGTGGCGACAGCCGGCGCGAGCGTGTGGACATCCGGCCCGGCCCTCGCTAGAATCCGTTTGCCGTGTCCCGAGCAGGGCTCGGGGCCGTCGCACGGGGTGTTAGCTCAGTCGGTTAGAGCGCTGGCCTGTCAAGCCAGAGGTCGCGGGTTCGAGTCCCGTACATCCCGCCATAAGAAGATGCAGGTCGATCCACGTGGGTCCACGCGGGTCGGCCTTTTCTCTCGGTCGTTCCCGGCCGCCCTCGCCGAAGGCCCGCCTGCTCGACCCGGCCGCCCCCCGGCGCTATATGATGTGCCCATGACCACGCTGTTCGTCGATGCCGACGCCTGTCCCGTCACGCGCGAGGCGATCGCGGTGGCCCGCGCGCGCCACGTGCCGGTGGTTCTGGTGGGCAACGCCACCCAGTGCTTCGACCGGTACACGGTCCGATCGGGCGTGGAGGCGGTCGAGGTCCCCTCGGGACGCGACGCCGCCGACTTCGCCATCATCGAGCGTCTCGCTCCCGGGGACGTGGTCGTCACGCAGGACATCGGCGTTGCCGCGATGGTGTTGGGCCGAGGAGCCCGGGCGATCAGCGTGCGCGGCCGCGTGTTCTCGGCGGCCACGATCGACGCCGAGATGGCCGTGCGTCACGCCGAGCAGAGGCACCGGCGAGCGGGGGGGCGGACCCGAGGGCCGGCCGCCTTCGAGGACGAGGACCGCGAACGCTTCCGCGGCGCGCTGGAGCGGGTGTTGCGCGAGGCGCTCGGGGAGTGAAGCCACTCCGGGGCGCGGCCCCCCGGGGGGCCGCCCGCGCGCAGCGCGCCGGCCCCGGCGCGTGAGGTGGGCCCGGAAGGGGGAGAATCTCGGGGACGACCCGTTCTCGGCGGCCGCCGCGCCTGCGCGCCCGCGACTGCGGAGCGGATCCGACCGGGGCCGGTCGCGGCCGGGGGGCGCGACCGGTCTCGGCGTGAGAGGAAGGCGGCGGATGGGCCCGGCGCCCTCGCGCAGCGCTCTGGACTTCTTTCCGGCGTCCCGGGACCTGGTCTCGCTTCGCTCCGCCGCGGCGGGCTGCGAGGGTTGCGACCTGTACCTCGCCGCGACGCGGACGGTCTTCGGCGAGGGCGACCCCGGAGCAGCGGTGATGCTCGTCGGCGAGCAGCCCGGGGACGAGGAGGACGTCGAGGGCCGGCCGTTCGTGGGACCGGCGAGCCGGGAGCTCGACGAGGCGCTGCAGCGGGCCGGCCTGGATCGCTCCTCCGTGTGGGTCACGAACGTGGTGAAGCACTTCAAGAACGTGCCGCGCGGCGCGAGACGCATGCACGTCAAGCCCTCCATGCTCGAGGTCCGCGCGTGCCGGCCGTGGCTGGACGCCGAGATCGAGCTGGTGGAACCCGACGTCGTCGTGCTGCTCGGCGCGACGGCGGCGCAGGCGGTCCTCGGCCGCTCGTTCAGGATGACGCGGAGCCGGGGTGAGTGGGCGGCCTTCGACGGCCGGCGGGCGCTCGCCACGTGGCACCCTTCGGCGATCCTGCGCGCACCCGAGCGCGAGGACCGTCACCGGATGCGCGCCGAACTCGCCGAGGACCTCTCCAAGGTCGCCGCCGCCCTCGCGGGCGGCACGCGGGGTCCGTGACGGCGGATCGTCTCCGCGCTCTTCCGGTCGCGCCCGCCGAGGCGTAGGATGGGGGCGGCGGCGGTACCGGACGCCGCCTGTCTGGAGGCTGATGGGCAGTACGCTCGCGATCGAGCGCCGCTCCCCGCGGCGACCTCGCGTCCCGGCCCTCGTCGGGACGGCCCTCTGCTCCCCCCTCCGAACCCTTGACGCGCACCGTCGGTGTTCCTCGGCCGGCTGCGTACCGCACACAGGTTGCGAGCGAAGGGATGAGACGTGCGGGTCCTCCGACTGGCTCCCTGGCGACTGAGGCGACTGCGGGCGCTGCTGCCCGCCGTCCTCGAGGCGCAGCGCCACGCCGCTGATGACGCCTTCGCGAGGAGGCGGCCGTACTGGGACGTGGCCCTGCCGCCCGCCCGCCGGCTGCACGTGCCCGACAAGTAGCGCCACGGAGGCGGAACGCGCTGCCCGCCCTCCCATGTCCCGCAACGGGACCGAGGAGCACCGATGAGGCTGACCGGGCGGTACCTCACGGCGTACTGAGGGGGCATCCGCCCTACAGTGTCGGCCGTGCGACGCCGAAGAGAGAAGTGTGAGAGCGGTCACACGACATCTCCTCGGGTCGGGGCGCGCCGCGCTGGCAGCGGCGCTGGCAGTAGTGCTCGCCGTTCCCGCCGGCGGTCTCCCCGGGAGCGCCGCGGCGGCCGACGCGCACCGACCCCGTGGCCCGCGCGGGCTTCGATGACGAGCCCTGGTTCGCTTCCCGAGGAGCCTCGGGCGCCATCGTGCTCGACCCGTCGGGCAGGGGCGCGGGCACGTACTTCGTGCGCATCCGGCCGTACCGGGGCGGCCCTTCGGGCGGTTTCGGCGGAGGGGCGGGAGGCTACACGCTGCGCGTGAAGTCCGGGCTGGCGCAGCGGCTCGAGGGTGCGGACCGGTACGCCACCGCGGTGCGCGTCAGCCGCGAACGCTTCGCCGACGGCGAGCTGGCGGGCGGTGCGTGCGTGATCGCCAGCGGGACGGGCTTCGCCGACGCTCTGGCCGGCAGCACGCTCGCAGGCGCCGTCCGGGGACCGCTGCTGCTCACCGCCCCGCGCTCGCTGCCCTCGGCGGTCTCCGCCGAGGTCCGCCGGCTCGGCGCGTCCACCGTCTACGTGCTCGGCGGCACGAGCGCCGTTGGGGCGGGGGTCGCGCAGGCGCTGGGCAGGCTGCGGGGCGTGAGGGTGGTCAGGGTCGCCGGGCGCGACCGCTACGAGACCGCCGCGCGCGTGGCCGAGCAGGCGCGTGTCGTGCTGCGCGCGCGGGGCGAGGAGATGCCGAGGTGCGCCTTCGTCGCCAGCGGGGAGGGCTTCCCCGACGCGCTGTCCGCCGCGCCGATGGCCGCGTACAACGCCGCCCCGGTGCTCCTGACCCCGAACCGTAAGACCCACCCGGCTATGCTCGGCGCGCTCGCCAGGCTCGGGATCACCGACGCGGTGATCGTCGGGGGCACGCCGGCGGTCTCCGAGAGCGTGCAGCGCGACGTCGAGCGCAAGCTCGGAGGTTCGCGCCGCGTGAGGCGGGTCTCCGGCAGGGACCGGTACCAGACCTCGCGCGCGTTCGCCCGGTGGGCGGTCGCCGGCGGGTCCGACATGCGCGTGGGCACCTCCGCCTCGCCCGCGGCGCTAGCCGCGCTGCAGCCGGCTTCGGTCGGGCTCGCCTCGGGCGTGGTCTTCCCCGACGCGCTGACGGGTGGGGTGTTCTGCGGGCTCCGCGGCGCCCCGGTGTTGCTCACCGGCCCCGACAGGCTCTCGGGCGGCGTCCTCGGCTACGTCGACTCGATCGGTCAGCCCACGTTCCTGAAGTCCTACGCCTTCGGAAGCAGGAAGGCGATCGCGCAACGCGCGATGGACCACTTCGACCTGCTGACCACCGCCTGGTGGGGCTCGCAGTAACGGGTCGCAGCCGCCCCGCCGGGCGCCGCGCGGGTGGTACGCGGCGTGCTTGACCTCGGGACTCGGCGGAAAGTAGTATGTCCCGGCACCAGCACGGCCAGGTAGCTCAGTCTGGTAGAGCAGGGGACTGAAAATCCCCGTGTCGGCGGTTCAAGTCCGTCCCTGGCCACCATAGGAATGATGAAGGGCCGGCCTCGTCATCGGGCCGGCCCCTCTGCCTGGAGGGCTTGGAGCATGCATGGCACGTCGGGCGAGGGACGACGGGTGGGAGTGCTTCACGAGCGCATGCTCGAGGAAGTCGGCCAGCCCTTCCCGGCGGCCTCTGCCAGGAACGCGCGAGCCATCGGTCCGAGCGGGACTGCGACGCGCGTGCCGGTGTCGGGAGCCGCCGGTTCGGGTATCCTCGACAAAGGTCCACCTCCCGCAGGGCGGCGCCATGGACCGGTCCGACCACGTGCTCAGATCCCCAGGCGACGACTCCGGCGATGCCGCCGCCCGTCGCTGTTCGCCTCGTCCCGATGCGGTGTGGCACCAAGAGCCGTGCTGGATCAGGTGCGGTCTCGGTGAGCTGAGCTCGCGCCCGGCCGAGGAACGCGACACCCTCGTCGCGATGATGGAGAACATGCCCGAGGCCGGTCTCGTCTACCTGGACCCCGACTTCAACTTCGTGCTGGTCAACTCCACGTACGCCCGCGGCGCCCGGATGAGCAAGGAGGAGCTCATCGGAAGGAACCACTTCGAGCTGTTCCCGAACGAGGAGAACGAGGCGATCTTCCGGAAGGCGCGCGACACCGGCGAGCCGGTCGCGTTCAAGGCCAAGCCGTTCGTCTACGAACACCAGCCGTGGCGGGGCGTGACCTACTGGGACTGGACGCTGACGCCGCTGAAGGCCGAGGACGGTACCGTGCGCGGGCTCGTGTTCTCTCTGGTGGAGGTGACCGAGCGCGTCAGGCGCCAGCAGCTCGCCGAGGCCCTGGAGGCTCTGGACGGCGTCATCCACTCGACACTGCACGCCGAGGAGATCATGCAGCGCCTCGTCGACGCCGCGGCCGACGCCGCCGGGTGCGAGTCGTCCGCGGTCGCGCTGCGGACGCCGCAGGGGTGGAGCAGCCCGTACGTGAGCGAGAAGCTGCTCGCCGTGGCCAAGGACCGCCGCTTCAGCCCCGAGGAGACCCCCGTGGCGGAGATGGCCGTCGAAACGCGCAGCGCCGTCGTCTTCCACGACGTCTCCGCCGACGAGCGCGTCGCGGCCGCGCTGGAGACCTTCGGCATCAAGAGCATCCTCGGCGTGCCGCTCTTCGTGCGCGAGGAGGTCGTGGGGGTGCTCGGGCTGCACTACCACAGCGAGCCCGTCGGGTTCACCGAGCCGGTGGTCGAGTTCGCCGAGAGGCTGGCCGCTTCCGCCTCGCTCGCCCTGACGAATGCGCGCCTGTACGAGGAGGAGCATCATGCCGCCGAGGTGCTCCGCGGAGCGCTTCAGAGGCCGGTGCCGGAGGTGCCCGGCGTCGACCTCGGCGTCGTGTACCGCCCGGCGCACGAGGCCGACCGCGTCGGCGGGGACTTCTACGACGTCTTCGAGCTCGACGGCGGTCTCGTCGCGGCGCTCGTGGCCGACGTGTCCGGCAAGGGGCTGAGGGCAGCCGGCATGACCGAGACCGCCCGCAGCGCCGCGCGCGCGCTCGCCTATCTCGATCCCTCGCCGGCGGAGGTGCTGTCGCGGCTGAACCGCGCTCTGGTCCGGCAGTTCGAGCCGGGCACCTTCGTCACCGCCCTGTTCGCGGTCGTCGATCCCAGCTCCGGTGAGGTCCGGCTGTCCTCGGCGGGTCACCCGGAGCCGGTCGTGTGCGGCGAGCGCGCGCGCTTCGTCGACATGCCGCCCGGGACCGTGCTCGGCGCGTTCGAGGGACGCTACGCCGAGGTGACGCTGCGGCTCGAGCACGAGACGCTGCTGATGTACACCGACGGCGTGACCGAGGTCAGGCGCGAAGGGCGCTTCTTCGGCCAGGGGCGGCTCCGGCGAGTGCTGGGCGGATGCTACGGCGGCGGGCCCCAGGCGCTCGTGGACGGCGTGCTGGGCGCGATCCTGGACTTCGCCGGCGGCAGGCTGCACGACGACGTGGCGATGGTGGCGCTGCGGCGCCGCCCGTGAGGCGCCGCCCTACCGGAACGGCGCGGAGGCCAGCGCGAGCAGCCCGAACACGATGAAGACCGCGCCGGAGACCCGCGCGATGAGCCGGCGGGGGAGGCGCCGGCCCAGCAGCGCGCCGGCCAGCAGCGCGATCCCGTTCGCGAGCGCCATCCCCAGCGCCGAGCCCAGCTACACGCCGACGAACATCCCCGTTCGACCGGCCCCACCGATCGCCCCCGGGCCCCCGAGCGCTCCCTCCAGCGCCGGCCCCAGGGTGCCGAAGGCGCGCAGGACGGCGCCCGGGTCGGCGGCTATCGCCATCGTGAGGACCTGCGTCTTGTCGCCGAGCTCGGCGATGAAGAACGCCGCGGTGACGGTGAGGACGACGCCGTACCTCCCCCGCGCCGCGGCCATCTCCTCGGCGCCGCCGTCGCCCCTGATCGTCCAGATACCGAACCCGATGAACAGCGCGCCGGTCAGCACCGCGAGCCACGACCCGGGAAGCAGCTCGCCGACGAGCGATCCGGCGGCCGTGGCGATCAGCTGCAGCGCCAGTATCGCCGACAGGACGCCGGTCACGACCTGCCACGTCCTGTATCGCGCGGCCAGTGCGAGGGTGAGCAGCTGCGTCTTGTCGCCGAGCTCGGCCAGCGCGACGAGGATCGCCGCGACGGCGAACGCATGGAACACGTCGACCCCTTACGAGCAAGTGAAGGGAGGCCCGTCCTCCGGGGCGGGCCTCCCCCCTCTCCGCTTCGGAGTGCCCCCCTCCGTGGGGCGCGCAGGCGCCTCCGCTGGGAGCACAGGTTACACGTAGGTCAGAGGTACTGCCACACGTCGTCGATGCCGGCGTCGGAAGCCGGGACGCACTCCTCGATGGAGTGCGCGAAGCTGCCGCTGTCCGCGTCCACCACGCGCAGGTCGACGATCTCAGGCGCCTCCAGCCACCGGCCCGCCGGGTCTATGAGCACCTTCACGCGCGGGTGGAGCAGGTCGTCGCGGTTCACGCGGAAGACGACGGCGGTGCTTCCGTCGTCGAGGCGGACGACGGCGCCCATCGGGTAGATGCCCAGCATCGCCACCAGTGCCTTGGTGAGCGAGGGGTCGTACGCCTTGCCGCGGCCCTGCATCAGCACCGCCAGCGCCTTGTCGGGGCGGATCTCGCGGCGGAACGGGCGCCGGGTCGTCATCGCGTCGTAGGCGTCGCACAGCGCCACGACCTTGCTGTACAGGTGCTGCTCCTGGCCGGTCTTGGGCTCGGGGTAGCCCTGCATGTCGTGGCGCAGGTGGTGCTCGTAGGCCACGATCATGGGCATCTGGTCGGTCAGCTGTATGCGCTTCAGCAGATCGGCCCCTTCGGTGGCGTGCGACTTGACGATCGCCCACTCGTCGGCCGTCAGCGGGCCCTCCTTGTTGAGGATGTCCTCGGGGATGCGGACCTTGCCGAGGTCGTACAGGAGCGCGGACAGGCCCAGGCTGCGGAGCGAGTCGGCGTCCAGCCCGAGCGAGCTGCCCAGCGCCAGCGAGAGGATGCAGACGTTGATCGCGTGGTTGAGCGTGTAGTCGTCGTGGCTCTTGATAGCGGTCAGGCCGAGGACCGCCGCGGGGTCGCGGAAGAGGTTGTCCAGCATCGTGTTGACTACCCGCTGCAGTGGCTCGACCTCGAAGACCTTCCCCAGCTTGACCTGGGTCTCGACGTCGCGCATCGCCGCCACGCCGCTGTCGTAGGTCTCGCGGGCGCGCAGCTTGTTCTCGCGGCCCTCGCCCTCGGCCGCCTGCTCGTCGAGGACCGTCGTCTCGGCGACGGTCACGCCGGTCGCCCCGCGCGCGGCCAGGAACGCCCGCGCCGCGTCGATGTCGTGCACGCCGTCGTCGACCAGCAGCTCGGCGAGCGCGGTGGCATCGGCCTCGGAGAAGGCCGTGGAGGCAGTGACGGCGGAGACGCCTCGGCGGAGCAGCTCCTCGACGAGCTTCCGGTAGGTCACGCTCTCCTCGGGGAACACCTGGTTCTCCACGAACAGAGTGCCCTTGTAGACGTTGACCGACACCTCGTCGAAGTCCATCTCGCCCAGGCCGGCGACGGCGGCGATCAGCTCTCCGACCGACTGCTTGACCAGCGGGTGGCTCTTCGGGTAGAGGGAGGCGTTGTTCTGCATGACGGCGAGGGAGCGGAGCAGCTCCTTGGCGCACTGGAGCTGTTGCGCCTTGGCGAACGGGGCCCCGGAGGCGGCGCGCGTCTCCGCGGCAAGCTCCTCGGGGCTCTCGAGCCGCTCGTCCTCGTCGCGTTTCGGGTCGATCACGTCGCAACCTCCTTCTCGTCCCGGATCCTCTCGAGGCTCGCAAGGGCGTTTCGGGCGAGGAACCGTAGCTCCTTGTTCTTTCGGCCTAAGACGAACGGACGTTGAGCGATGCGGCGCAGCATCGGGATCGCGTCGCGGCTCCCGAGGATCTCCAGGCTCTTTATCACTTCCTTCTTGAGCTCGTAGTTGCGCTCGAACATCGTGATCTCCTCGAGGATGCGCAGCAGCGCCGGCAGCGCCCCGGCCGCGCCGGCCCGCCCGATCTCGCGGGCCGCGAACCGTCGGGTCTCGGGGTCCCAATGCGCCAGCGCCTTGGCGAGGCCGGCGGTGGCCTCCTCGGAGCGCATCTCGCCCAAGGCGGTCACCGCGGCTTTGCGCACCCGCGCGTCCAGGTGCTCGAGGGCGTGGTTGGCGCCGGACACGGCCCGCCGGTCGCCGAAGTCGGGGAGTATCCGCACGACCGCCTCGGCCACCGCGCTGTCCGCCGTGCGCATGTGGCGGCTCGCGGCGGCCAGCGCCCCCTCGGCCATGCTGCGCAGTACCGGCCGCAGCAGCGACCGCGCCGAGCCGTTGGCCTCCACGTAGCAGGAGAGCAGGGCTTCGGCGCCCAGCGGTCCGGCGGCCCTCAGTATCTCGCCCGCGACCACGGCGTCGGCGTGCGACATCGGCGCCCGGCACACGGCCGTCAGCACGTCGATGTCGGCCAGCGAGGTGAGCGCGTCCTCCGCGGCGAGCGCCAGCGCCGGGTCTGACTCCATCTCGCTCAGCTGCGCCAGGGCCTCGCGCACCTCGCGCAGCGCTCCGTCGCGGGCGGCAGGCGCCAGCGCTGCGCGGATAGCCTCGATCGCCTCGAGCGAGGGATGCTCGCTCGCCACCGCCACCGTCGTCAGCAACGCCTTGCCGGCCGCGAGCTGCGGCGCGGAGAGCGCGATCTGGCGCTCGATCTCGCAGCTCTCGTCCTCCTCCGCGACGTCGGCCGCCATGGCGGTGGCGTCGGCCTCGGCGGGCACGCCGCGCTCCGGCCCGGCCTCGGGCGGCGGGGAGAGCAGGACGCCGAGCTCGCGCATGAGCTCCTCGGGCAGCTCCAGCGAGGCGAGCAGCTTGTCGGGCCGAGTCCCGGCGCGCTCCGCCACGAGCCGCAGCAGCCGCGCGAGCGCGGCCGGCTGCATCCGCGATATCACGCGCATCATGCCCCCCATGCGCTGCCCGCAGAGGTCCGGCGCGAGGGCCTGCCCCAGCAGCTTCACGCGGGTCGGCTCGTCCAGGATCATCATGGCCTCGGCCACCCGCTGCTCGGCGAGCTCGCAGGCGGCCTCCTCGAGCCCGTCGAGCGCTTCGGAGAGCCTGTCCGCGCCGTCGCCCTGCGATGCGCTGCGGGCCCACTCCTCGGCCGCCACCGCGGTCGCGCGTCCGATCTCCTCGAGCGGCGCGGCGGTGAGGTCCAGCCCGGCGATACCCTCCTCCTCCGAGGCGCGCAGCGTCACCTCGATCACCGCTATGCGCTCCACGCCGGCCGCGCCCAGCCCTCGACGCAGCCCGCCGCCCTCGCGGAGAGCCCGGGTGTCCGAGTTCACGAGGCCGACGAAGGCGACCGCCTCGGCCTCGGTGACGCCGGGGGCCACGATGAGCTGCGCGATCTGCAGTGCGTGCAGGGTCTCGGCCAGGCTGAGCACCTGGGGGATGCTCGCGCAGGCGTCCCCCTCGCCGCTGCGGAACCCCTTGCGGTCCACGGCGAACCGCACCGGCCCGTCGGCGGCGTCCGGGCAGGCCGCGAGGAAGCGGGTGACGGCCTGGCGCGGGAGCTCGCTGGAGGGCGGGTAGAGGCGCGCGACGTTCACCGCCCCGGCGAGAGCGCGGAGGACCTCCTCGGCGCGTGTGTGTGCCTCTCCGCTCAAGCCCAGGTCCTCCTCTCGTCCCCGGCGCCGGAAGGGGCCGTTCGTCACCAGCGTATATCGGCAAGGCGGGATTGTCGCTTCATTCCTGGGCGGAGTTGTGCCGATACTGTGCTAGGGCGTTATCGGCCGCTGTTCGCCCTCATCGCACGAACGGAGCAGCCCCGGTGCCTCTGAGGACCGACGCGTACTACAGGAAGCTAGCCGAGGACGCCCTACGGAACGCCGGCATGTCCGAGCCGCCCGTGTCGCTTGACGCGCTGGCCGCCGTCTACGCGCTCCCCGTGCGGCGGTACCCGTTCCCGCCGTTCTTCTCGGGCGCCATCGTCTCGGTCGACGGCATGCCGATGGCGCTCCTCAACGGCTCGCGGGAAGAGCGTGCCGCCCGGGAGACGCTCGCGCACCTCCTGGGGCATCTGCTCGTCATCCTGGACGACCCCGAGGCCCGCTTCCCGCGCGACGGCGTGATCGAGCACCACGACGCGGAGGTGGTCGCCGAGGAGCTCGTGCTGCCGACGTTCATGATCTCCGAGCAGGCGCGCAAGTGGTTCAACGACTACCGCTATCTGGCGCGGCTCTTCGCTGTGAGCGAGGGGGACATGCTGGAGAAGATGCGGGACCTGGGCCTCGTCCAGGACCACGGCATCTACTGGGACTACTGACTCTCCGTCCCTTGCGAGGCTCGCCTCCCCGCACAGCGGGCGTGTCCCGTACGGCTGCTATCATGGACGCCGCCTCCCGGTCGGCCGGGGGGTCTCCCGCTCGCCGGAGGGAAGGAGCGCGATGAGAGCCGCCTACGCCCTGGGTGTCGACGTCGGGGCGACGCGCATCGCCGCCGGCCTGGTGGACCGGAAGGGCCGCATCGTCAAGGAGGCCAAGCGCCTCACTCCCGGAAACGGCCCGTTCGGTGTCGTCGACGAGGTGATCGACGCCGTGCAGGAAGCGTGGTCCGGCGCCCATCCCTCGGAGGTGAGCGGCGTCGGAGTCGGCCTGCCCGCGCAGATAGATTTCCTCCGGCAGTCCGTGGAGTTCTGCACGAACCTCCCGCTGGCGGGCGTGGACATGCGCTCGCTCATAATGTCCCGGCTCAAGCACGAGGTGACGCTGGATAACGACGGCCACTGCGCCGCGCTGGGCGAGCACCGTTTCGGTGCCGCCAAGGGCGTTCGCGACTTCCTGATGGTCACGCTGGGGACCGGTGTCGGCGGCGGGATGTTCGTCGACGGGCAGCCGTACAGGGGGGCGAGAGGGCTCGGCGGCGAGGTGGGTCACATGCCGGTCCGGTCGGACGGCGCCCCGTGCCCCTGCGGCGACAAGGGGCACCTGGAGGCGTACGTGGGGCGCATCGCCCTGGGCCGGCGCGGTCGCGAGGAGGCGCGCTCCTTCGCGGGGTCGCGCCTGCGCGAGCTCGCGGGAGGAGACCCCGAGGCGGTGACAGGGCTGCACGTGGTCGAGGCCGCGGTCGAGGGCGACGAGGTCGCGCGGGGCATCCTCCTGGAGGCGGGCGACGTCCTCGGCGAGGCGCTGATCGGGCTCGTCAACCTGCTCAACCCGCAGCTCGTGGTCGTGGGCGGCGGCACCGGCGAGTCGGCGGGCTTCCTCGTCGAGCGCGCCGCGTCGGTGATGGCGGAGAGGGCCCTGGCGGGCAGGAGGGACGCGCGCGTCGTCCAGGCCGAGCTGGGCAACGACGCGGGCGTGCTGGGGGCGGCGGCGCTGGCGCTGGACGAGTACGACTCCAGGGAGGGGCTGCACCGGTGAGCGCCGAGGACCGGGCGAGCGTGGTCTACTTCGCTCCGGTGCGCACGACCGGCAAGCGCAGCCTGATCACCCGCTCGGGCGAGCTGCTGGTCCGCGCGGGGCTGCCCGACGCCGTGGCCGAGGGCGATCTGGTGGCGGTCAAGACGCACTTCGGCGAGCTCGGCAACACCGGCTTCGTCCAGCCCATGTACCTGAGAGAGGTCGTCGAGCGGGTGAAGGCCGCCGGAGGCAGGCCGTTCCTCACCGACTCGAACACCCTCTACCGCGGTCAGCGGTTCAACGCCGTCGACCACATCGGCTGCGCCGTGCGCAACGGCTTCTCCTACGCCACTGTCGGCGCCCCTGTCGTCATCGCCGACGGTCTGGACGGCCGCGACGCCGTGGACGTGCCGCTGGCGGGCTCCAAGCACTTCGACAGCGTGCGGATCGGCGCCGCGGCGGCTCACGCCGACGCGATGGTCGCGGTCACGCACTTCAAGGGGCACGAGGCCACCGGGTTCGGCGGCGCGCTCAAGAACGTGGGCATGGGTCTGGGGTCCCGCTCGGCGAAGCAGCGGATGCACGCCGACTTCAGCCCCGAGCCCGACCCGGAGAAGTGCACGGCCTGCTCGCGCTGCGTGCGCTGGTGCCCCGTCGACGCCGTGGCCATCGGACCGGACAGGGTGGCGACGGTGGACCGCGCGCTGTGCTACGGCTGCGGCGAGTGCGTGGCCGCATGCCCGGAGGGGGCGATCGCGATCGAGTGGAAGACGGAGCCGGCCTCGATACAGGAGAAGATCGTCGAGCACGCGGCGGGCGCGCTGGCCGGCAAGGAGGGCAAGACGGTCCACCTGTCCTTCGTGACCAACGTCTCGCCCGACTGCGACTGCTGGCACTTCTCCGACGCCCCGGTCGTCGCCGACCTCGGCGTGCTCGCCTCGGTCGACCCCGTCGCCGTCGACCAGGCGGCCCTCGACCTCGTCAACGGCGCCGCGGGCCTCCCGGGCTCGCGCGGAGAGGGCCTCGCCGCAGGCGAGGATAAGTTCCACCGCCTCACCGGCATCGACGGCACCCGGGCGCTCGCGTACGCTGAGGAGTTGGGGTTGGGGACTCGCGCCTACCGGCTGGTGACGGCCGGCTGAGCAGCGGTCGCGCCGCCGAACGGGGAGGAGCGGCTCGTGGACTACACGGGAGTCATAAAGCGCGCGTGGCGCATCACCTGGCGCTACAGGATCCTGTGGCTGTTCGGCCTGTTCGTCGGCGGCGGCGGAGGCGGCGGGGGAGGAGGCCAGGTCAACTACCGGTTCGGCGGGGGCGAGGCGCTGCCGCCTGGCCTGGAGCGCCTCGACCGCGAGCTGGAGCGGCTGGTCCGGTGGGCGGAGCAGAACGTCGCGCTGCTCCTGGCGGCGGGGGGCCTGTTCCTGCTGATCGGGCTGATCTGGCTGATCCTGAGCATCGCGGCGGCGCCCGCCCTCGTGCGCCTGGTGGACGAGGCCGAAGAGGGACGGCCCGTCCGCGGCGGGGAGGGCTGGCGAGTCGGCTTCCGCTTCTGGTGGCGGCACCTCGGTCTCGCGCTGGTGCTGTACCTGCCGCTCATCGCCGGGTTCCTGGTGCTCATCGGATCGGGCGTCATCGCTCTGGCACCGCTCTTCCAGGGCGACATGGGCGGCGGGGCCGCCGCGGGGGCGCTCTTCGGCGTGTGCTGCTTCGGCGGCCTGTTCGTGCTCGTCCTGATCGTCGCGAGCATACTGGTCGGGTTGATCTACACGCTGGGGCTGCGCTTCCTCGTGCTCGGCGGCGAAACGGTGTTCGGCGCCATCGGCAAGGCGTGGAGCGCCGTGCGCAGGCGCTTCAAGGACGTCGCGCTCATGTGGCTGCTCGTCCTGGCCGTGAGCATCGGTTACGCGATCGTGGCGGGACTGATCGCCGGCCTGCTCGCGCTGCCGGCGATCTTCATGCTGTTCGCGGGCAACCTGTTCGGCGCGGCGCTCATCTTCGTCGCGCTGTTCTTCGTCCTCCTGCCGCTGAGCGCGATCTTCGGCGCCTTCCAGTCGGCGATCTGGACCGTGTTCTTCCGCGACCTCACAGGCCGAGGACCGGTGGCGGCCGCCGAGGCGGCGCCCGGCGCCCCGGGGTCGCCGTGGCCCTCGCCGGCGGCTCCCCCGCCGGCGCGGCCGCCGGCGGCGCCGCATCCCGAGGAGACGTTCCTGCCGCCCCCGCCGCCGCAGGCGGCCCCGGAGCGCCCGCGGGAGCCCCCGCCGGCCGCCCCCCCGGCGGCGCCGCCACGGCCGCCCGAGGAGCCGCCGCAGCCCCCGCCACGGGCGCCCGAGGAGCCACCCCGGGAGGCGTAGCCATGGCCGGCAGGCTGCTCGTCTGCGCGACGCCGATCGGCAATCTCGGCGACGTCACGTTGCGCGTGCTCGACGCGCTGCACGAGGCCGACCTCATCGCGGCCGAGGACACGCGGGTGACAGCCAAGCTGCTGGCGCGCTACGGCGTATCGACGCCGATGGAGCCGTACCACGCGCACAACCTGGGCGCGCGCACGCCGGTGCTGGTGCGCCGCGTCCGTGACGGCGCCGTCGTCGCGCTGGTCTCCGACGCCGGCACTCCGGGCGTCTCGGATCCGGGCGCGCGCCTGGTGGACGCGTGCATCGAGGCGGGGCTGCCGGTCGAGGTGCTCCCGGGCCCCTCGGCGATCGTCACCGCACTCGTCGCGTCGGGGCTCCCCACCCACGCCTTCTACTTCGGCGGCTTCCTGCCGCGCAAGCCCGGAGCGCGCCGCCGCGCCCTGGAGCGTCTCGCCGGGCTCGACGCCACGCTGGTCTTCTACGAGTCCCCGCGCCGTGCCGCAGCGACGCTCGCGTCGCTGGCCGAGGTGCTGCCGGCCCGCCGTGCGGCCATGACGCGCGAGCTCACGAAGGTGCACGAGGAGGTGGTGCGCGGGGAAGTGGGCGAGCTCGCCGAGGCGCTGGAGGGGCGCGAGCTGAGAGGCGAGGTGGTGCTGCTCATCGGCCCGCCGCTCCCCGCTCCCGCCGAACTCCCCGCGGACGAGGCCATCCGTGAGGGGGTGGATGCGCTCGTGGCGTCCGGCCTGACGCGAAGCGAGGCGGTGAGGCGCTATGCGCGCACGCACGGGCTCCCGCGCAACGCCGTCTACGAGGCGGTCCACGGGAGCCCGTGAGCGAACCGACGGAGGTGCCGCCGCGGGGGGAACGGGCGGCGCCTCGCCGGGGCTAGGCCCGGTTCCTGATCGCCTCGATGCACTCCTCGCACATCGGGCGGCCCTTGACCTCGTGGATCTCCTCCTGGGTACCGCAGAGCACGCACGCGTCCTTGTGCTTCTCCAGGATGATGCGCTCGCCCTCCACGAGGATCGCCATCGGGTCCTTGACGTGGATCCCGAGCGTACGGCGCAACTCCATCGGTATGACGATCCGTCCCAGGTCGTCCACCCTGCGTACGATTCCCGTGTCGTTCATCGCGTACCCTCGCTTCCCGTCGGCTCCCCTCAACCGGCGCTGAGGAAATGCGCTATGATTCCGTGCCCGGGTACTTTACCCACATTCCATCATTGCCCACGTCTCGAGACGGCCGAAACATGGACCGACGCACCTTCTACGTGACCACTCCCATCTACTACGTGAACTCGGTGCCTCATCTCGGTACCGCCTACACGACCGTCGCAGCCGACGCGCTCGCCCGTTACCGCAGGTCGCTCGGGCAGGACGTGCGCTTCGTGACCGGGCTGGACGAGCACGGGCAGAAGGTCGCCCAGGCCGCCCAGGAGGCCGGCCTGACGCCTCAGGAATGGGTGGACGCCGTCGCGCCGAAGTTTGCGGAGGCCTGGCGGATGCTGGAGATCAGCAACGACGACTTCATCCGCACGAGCGAGGAGCGGCACAAGCGCGGCGTGCAGGCGTTCTGGCAGAGGCTGCACGACGCCGGATACCTGTACCAGGGGCACTACGAGGGCTGGTACTGCGTGCCGTGCGAGACGTACTGGGCCGAGGACCAGATCGAGGAGGGCCTGTGCCCGCAGTGCAAGCGCTCGGTCGAGTTCGTTCGCGAGGACAACTGGTTCTTCAAGCTCTCCGGGTTCCGGGAGCGCCTGCTCGAGCACTACGACTCCCACCCGGCCTTCGTGCAGCCCGAGACGCGCCGCAACGAGGTGGTCTCCTTCGTGGAGGGCGGCCTGAAGGACCTCTCGATCTCGCGCACCACGTTCGCGTGGGGGGTCCCGTTGCCCTTCGCCCCCGGCCACGTCACGTACGTGTGGATCGACGCGCTCCTCAACTACATCACGGCGGTCGGCTACGGCGACCCGGACAAGGAGGCGGAGTTCGAGCGGTACTGGCCCGCGGACTACCACTATGTGGGCAAGGACATCATCCGCTTCCACTGCGTCATCTGGCCGGCCATGCTGATGGCCGCGGGCCTCGCGCTGCCCGAGCACGTCTTCGCTCACGGGTTCCTGCTGGCCAAGGGCGAGAAGATGAGCAAGTCCAAGGGCAACGTCGTGGCCCCCGCCGACCTCGTGGAACGCTTCGGGGTGGACGCGTACCGCTACTACTTCCTACGTGACGTGCGCTTCGGCGAGGACGGCTCCATCTCGATGGAGGGGATGATCCAGCGCTACAACGGCGACCTCGCGAACGACTGGGGTAACCTCGTGAGCCGGCTGTTCAACATGACGGAGAAGTACCTCGGAGGGATCGCGCCCGAGCCGCCGCGCGACGAGGACTCCACGGCGGACGACCTCGAGCTTCGGGCCGTGGCCGAGGCGGTGCCCGCGCGTTACGACGATGCGATGTCGCGGCTGGACTACGGTGCGGCGCTGGAGGCGGACTGGGACCTCGTCAAGCGCGCGAACCGCTACATCGAGGACGCCGCGCCGTGGAACCTGGCGAAGTCCGCCGAGGACCGCCCCCGGCTGGAGGCCGTGCTCTACAACGCGCTGGAGGCCGTGCGGATAGCGGCCCTGTTCACGGCGCCGGTGATGCCGCTCACATCCGCCGAGGTGTGGCGCCGGCTCGGCGTGGGGGACGTGCACGCCGTGGACGACCTGGCCGCCGAGGCCGCCTGGGGCGCTCTCCCGGCGGGTAGCCGCGTCGTCAAGGGCGAGGTGCTTTTCCCCAGGATCGTCGAGGAGGAGTGACGGCGGTTCGCGCCGCCCGGTCATGAGCGAGAACCGCGAGACGCCCATCGAGCCCTCCGCCCTGCCCGTCCTGGGCGCGCCGCTGGCCGACACGCACGCTCACCTCGACATGCTGCCCGACCCCGCGGGCGCGCTCGCTCGCGCGGCGGTCGCGGGCGTGAGGCTCGTCCTGACCGTGGCGGATCTCACCGAGGCGGGCGAGGAGTGGCTCGACGGGCTGCCGGGCCTGCTCGCCGAGGCGCGCGAGCGGCTCGGGGAGGCGGGCGGGGACGCCGGGCCGCCCGACGTGCGCGTCGTCGTCGGCGCCCACCCGCACAACGCCTCGGCCTGGCGTCCCGGGCTCGACGAGCGGATGCTCGCGCTGGCGTCGCGGCCGGAGGTCGTGGCCTTCGGCGAGGTGGGCCTGGACTTCCACTACGACCACTCCCCGCGCGACGCGCAGCTGGCGGTCTTCCGAGAGCACCTCGGCCTGGCGCACGAGGCAGGGCTGCCCGTCATCGTGCACCTGCGCGAGGCGCACGAGGCCGGGCGGGAGGTGCTCGACGAGATCGGCGTGCCGCCCGCCGGCGCCGTGCTGCACTGCTTCACCGAGGGGCCGGAATGGGCGCAGACCTTCCTCGACAGGGGCTGCCACGTATCGTTCAGCGGGTTGGCGACGTTCAAGAAGGCCGAGGCGGTCCGCGCGGCCGCTGCGGTCGTGCCGCCGGAGCGCCTCCTGGTCGAGACGGACGCGCCCTTCCTCGCGCCGGAGCCGTACCGGGGGCGGAGGAACGAGCCGGCGCTGGTGACGCTGACGGCCGCGCGCCTGGCGGCTTCCCTCGGCGTCCCCGCCGAGGAGCTGGCCCGCGTCTCCTACGCCAACGCCCGGCGGCTCTTCGGGCTGGAGAAGGAGGATGCGGCGTGAACGGCGGCGTCCTGGGCATCGCCGGCAGCCCCCGGCGGCACGGCAACAGCGAGCAGCTCCTGGACGCATGCCTCTCGGGCGTGCGCGAGGCCGGCGGGGAGGCCGTGAAGCTCGTGGTGCGCGACTACGGCATCCAGCCCTGCGAGGGCTGTCACGCCTGCTCCGAGGACGGCGAGTGCGTGCTGCGCGACCGGATGCACGAGATCTACCCGATGCTGGACGGGGCCGAGGCGGTCGTGGTGGCCAGCCCGCTGTTCTTCGCGACCGTCCCCGCGGTCCTCAAGGCGCTGTACGACCGCTGCCAGCCGTACTGGGCACGGCGTTACGTGCTGAAGCAGCAGCCCGGACCCAAGCGGCCCGGCGCCCTGCTCGTCGCCGGCGGGGGCGGGGACCCGTTCGGCGCCGAGGGGGCCGTCCTCACCACGCGCAGCGTCTTCGCCGTGCTGCGCGTCGAGTACGCTCACGAACTCGTCGTGAAGGGCGTCGACTCCCCCGCCGACATCGGCCGGCGCACCGAGGACCTGGCCCGCGCGGGACGGATCGGAGCCGCTCTGGCGGGCGCGCGGAGCGGCTGAAGGGCGACCGGCGGCACGCCGCCGGCGCTCCTCGGCGGCGCGCCTGCCGGGTGGCCGAACGGGGCGCCTCAAGGCGACCTGGGAGTTTGTGGAGCCTCTCGCGGTTCCTCTATAATCCGTGACTTGGATGTCGAATCCGTGACTTGGATGTCGACCAGGCGTTGACTACGCGAAGGGATCCCATGGGACGCAGGCCGGCCGCCCCGGCTCCATCCCGCCGTATCCACTACATCGTCGCAGGACTCGTCGCAGCCATCGTCGCCGCACTCGCCTTCACCGGATTCGCATGGGCCGCTCACGACGTCACCGTCATCGTGGACGGTGAGTCGAGCCGGATGTCCTCGCGTGCCGCCGACGTGCGCGACCTGCTCGCCGACGCGGGCGTGGACCACGGCTCCGGCGATCTCGTGAACCCCTCGCTCGACACCCCGCTGCGCGGCGGCCTGGTGGTGACCGTGCGTCACTCGGTCCCCGTCGAGGTGGTGCTTGGAGACCGGGCCTTCGAGCTCGACGTCGTCGGCTCCACGGTCGCCGACGCGCTCATCGCGGCCGGCGCCGACCCTACCGCAGGGATAACGGTGACGCCGCCGGTCGACACGCCGCTCTCCCCCGGGATGCGGGTCGTGGCCACCGACGTGTTCGTCCGGCTGATCCAGAAGGAGCGCGACGTGCCCTTCGAGGTGGTCACCATCGAGGACCCCGCCAGGCCCAGGGGCTTCCGCGAGGTCCGCCATGAGGGCGAGCGCGGCCGCCTCCTCCAGGTCTTCCGCGTCCTGGTGACCGGTGGGGAGGCGGGCGAGCCTGTGCTGCAGGCCGAACGCATCGTCGAGCGGCCCGCCGATCGCGTGGTGGTGGTCGGCACAGGGCGCTCTCGCGGCGTGAAGGTGGCTTCGCGCGCCGCCTCCCGCGAGGCGCCTCCCACGCACGGCAGGCGCCTGAAGGTGGTCGCCACCGCCTACGCCCCCGGCTCGGGCGGAGCGGACCGCACGACCGCGACCGGCGCGCGCGCCGGCAAGGGCGTGGTGGCGGTGGACCCCTCCGTCATCCCGCTGGGCACGCGCGTGTACGTCCCCGGGTACGGCAACGCCGTCGCCGCGGACACGGGCGGGTCGATCTCCGGGAACCGCATCGACCTGTGCTTCGACACCCGCGCCGAGGCGATGGCCTGGGGCCGCCGCACCGTCACCATCATCATCCTCCCCTGACCGTCATGCCCCACTCGCCGCTGGCCAGCCCCTCGGCGACGCTCGACGTCCTGCGCGCCCACGGCCTGCACGCCAAGAAGTCGCTCGGGCAGCACTTCCTCGTGGACGACAACGTCGTCGGGCGCATCCTTGCCCTCGCCGGGCTCTCCGCCGCCGACGCCGTCCTGGAGGTTGGTCCTGGCATCGGGACGCTCACGCTGGCGCTGTGCCGCACGGCGGGGGCCGTGGTGGCGGTCGAGAGGGACGCGGAGCTGCTGCCGGTGCTCGCCGAGACCACCGCGGCGTGCCCGGAGGTGCGGGTCGTCCACGCCGACGCGCTCCATCTCGCGCCCGAGGAGCTGTCCACGCCGCTCGGCCCCCCGACGGCGCTCGTCGCCAACCTGCCCTACGCCGTGGCGGCCACCGTCGTGCTGCGCGCGCTCCAGGGACTGCCGTCGCTGCGGCAGGCCACGGTGATGGTGCAGTCCGAGGTCGCCGACCGCATGTCGGCCTCGCCCGGCGGCAAGGAGTACGGCGCGTACACGGTGAAGCTGCGCCTGGTCGCGGCGCCTGCGGGCCGCTTCCCGGTGTCGCGGCGCTCCTTCCTGCCGCCGCCGAACGTGGACTCGGCCGTCATCCGCCTGGAGCGCGCCGGGCGGCCCGAGCCCGCCGAGGAGCTCGCCGGCGCGGCCGGCGCGGCCAACGCGGCCTTCGCACAGCGGCGCAAGACGCTGCGCAACTCGCTCGCGTCCTCTCTCGGGGCCTCGCCGGAAGCCGTCGCCGCCGCACTCGTCGAGGCGGGCGTCGACGGCGCGCGGCGCGCCGAGACCCTCGACGTCGAGGAGTACCTCGCCCTCGGTCGGGCGCTGCTGGCGGCCGGGCTCCTGAGAGGCTGACCCTTCCCCGGCGAGGGCTCCGGGGAGCGGGCCTCGCGGTGGCGGCGGGGCTGCCGCCGCGGGGGCTGCCGCGACCCGCGGTCACGACCCGTCCTCGGGGAGGATAGGCCCTTCTACCTCCGGTTTCTTCGCCGTCGCCCTTGAGTTCTGACAGGTCTTGGGCTATACTGCCATGGTAATCCTGAGGAGGGTGCGCATGGATGTGATGAAGCAGGCCGAGGTCGTCGGCCGCATTCGCTCCGACCTGGAATCACTGATGGGGACGCGGATGCGGCTTCGCGCCAACATGGGACGATCGAAGGTGCTCGAGCGGGAAGGCATGCTGCAGGAGTGCCACCCGTCTCTGTTCGTGCTGACCGTGGACGAGAAGCGCGACCGCAAGGCACGCGTCTCCTACAGCTACGTCGACGTGCTCACCGGCACGGTCGAGCTCACGTACTGCGAGAGCGGGGAGAGCGTCTTCCCCTGGCTGAACTGACGGCGGCGCGGGCGCGAAGGCCCGGTATGTGCGGCAGCGAGCGGCGCGGGGCTCCCCCCCGCGCCTCGTCGTTAAGGGGGCGCGGGTGGCACGCGTGACCGTGGCCGCGCATGCGAAGGTGAACCTGCACCTCGCGGTGGGCGGTACGCGTCCCGACGGCTACCACGACGTCGTCACCGTGCTTCACACGGTCGACCTCGCCGACGAGGTCTCGGCCGAGCCCGCGGACTCGCTGTCGCTGGTGTGCGAGCCCGACCTCGGCCTGCCCGCCGAGGAGAACCTCGCGTTGCGCGCGGCTGTCGCCGCCGGCGCCGCGTTGGAGCGGGAGCCGGCCCTGGCGATCCGCCTCCGCAAGGCCATCCCCGCCCGCGCCGGCCTCGGGGGCGGCAGCGCCGACGCGGCGGCGGTCCTTCGGGCGGCGGCGCGCCTGTGGGAGGTCGACGCCGGCGACCCCCGCATCGTGGGCGCGGCGCGGACGCTGGGCGCCGACGTGCCGTTCCTGCTGATGGGCGGAGCGGCGCTGTTCTCGGGGCGCGGCGACGAGCTCGTGCGCCTGCTGCCCGCCCTGAGCGCGCCGGTGGTGCTCGCCTTCCCCGGTGAGCCGGTGCCCACGCCGGCGGCGTACGCCGCCTTCGACCGCTTGGCGCACCGCGACGGCCGCTCGCCCGGCGCGCGGCGCTCAGCGGAGGCGATGGTCGCGGCGCTGGAGGCGCGCGACGCCGCCGCCGTTTCGCGTAACCTGTACAACGACCTCACCGCGGCGTCGGTCGCGGTGGCGCCCGTGGTAGCGGACGTCCTCGAGGCCGTCCGCTCGCAACCCGGGGTGATGGGTGCGCTGCCGGCCGGCAGCGGCTCGGCGGTCTTCGGCATCACCGAGGACGACGAGGCCGCGCGCGAGGCGGCCGGGGCGCTGAGGGAACGCGGCTGGTGGACGCGCTCAGCGAGGCTGTCCCGAGGGGCGCCGGAGCGCATCGAGGAGGACCTGCGATGAGCGTCGACGCGGTGGTGCTGGGAGGCGGTGACGGCGGGGTCATCGACCCGTCGTGCCGCTTCAAGGGCCTGCTGCCCATCGGCGGCCGCCCCATGATCGAGTGGGTGGTGGACGCTATGAGGGCGGCGGAGCTGGTGCACGAGGTGGCCGTGGTCGTGCCCACCGCGGAGGACCTGGGGCCCTGGGTGGACAAGGTGGACAAGCTCGTGGTCTCTCGCGGCGGCTTCATGACCAACGTGGCAGCCGGGGTGGACTCGTTCAGGTCCGACCGCCCGATCCTCATCTCGACCGGGGACATCCCGACGGTCATCGCCGCCGACGTGGACTCCTTCGTGAGGGCGAGTATCGCCACCGGCGCGGATTTCACCTACCCGCTCATCAGCAAGGAGGACGTGCTGGCGGCGTACCCGGGGAGCGAGAGGACCTACGTCCGGCTGGCCACCGGGGCTGTGACGGGCGGGAACATGGCTCTGGTGAACCCGCTGCTGGTCAGGACGAACCGCGAGATCGGCCAGAGGCTCTTCGACACGCGCAAGAACGCGATCCAGATGGCCCGCATCCTGGGCTTGGGCTTCGTGGTGAGGCTCGCCGCCGGGCGGCTCGTCCCGGCGGAGGTCGAGGCCAAGATGGGCCAGCTGCTCGGGGGAACGGCAGCCGCCGTGTTCACGGACCGCGCCGCCATCGGTGCCGACGTCGACAAGCCCGGCGACGTCGTGGTGGCCGAGCGGGTCCTGTACGAGCTGGCCGCGGGCGAGGAGGCGTGAGCGGCGGGGGAGGCGCGCCGCGCCGCCGGCCCGGTCCCCGGTTCCGGTCCACGACGCGCGGGCGCCCGGCGCTTTCACGCGAAGGGTTTCGATGGGGCCCATCGAATACCTTTCTGGAGCGACAGAACACAGACTGGGCGCCGAGGAGCGTTCGTTGGGGGGAGTACATGGACATCACGAAGGTTACGCTGCGCCCCGTCGCCATGAACAAGGTGTGCGCGATTGCGAGCATCGTCATCGACGACCAGTTCGTGGTCCACGACCTGCGAGTGGTGAACGGAGACAAGGGCCTCTTCGTGGCCATGCCGTCGCGCAAGCTGCCCAACGGCGAGTTCAGGGACGTGTGCCATCCCATCAACACCGACGCTCGCACACGCATCCAGCAGGCCGTGCTGGATCAGTTCAACCTCGAGGGGGGTGTCGAGGCGTTCACGGCCCAGGCCGAGGACCACGCCGCGGTCGGGGACTGAGCCTGCGCTCTTACCAGCGTTTTCCCTCTTAGTCGCGCCCCCGGGCCCGGTCCGGCGCCGGGTTGACTGCCCCTGTCGCGATACCTACACTTCGGGTACTCATTGGGGCGTAGCCAAGTGGTAAGGCAGGGGACTTTGGATCCCCGATCCGTAGGTTCGAATCCTACCGCCCCAGCCACCGATCGATACGGGGGTCGTGCGAGTCCGTGCCGGCGGAAGGGTGCTCGTGAGCGTAGCAGCGCTGATCCTTGCCGCCGGCGAGGGCACTCGCATGCGGTCCCGACTCCCGAAGGTCGCCCACGCGATCCTCGGCGTGCCCATGGCGCGCCTCGTCGTCTCCGCCGCGCGTGATGCCGGGAGCGAGCGCGTGGTGGTGGTGACGGGGCATCGGGCGGAGGAGGTGGAGGCGCTGCTGGCCGGCGAGACGTGCGTGCGCCAGGAGCGCCAGCTCGGCACGGGTCACGCCGTCATGTGCGCGGCCGACGCGCTGGCCGGTTTCGAAGGCTCGCTCGTGGTGCTCGCGGGGGACACCCCGCTCATCCGCCCCGAGACCATCCGCGCCCTGGTGGAGGCGCGGGAGACCGCGGGTGCCGCGGCCTCGGTGCTCACAGCCGTCCTCGAGGACCCATCCGGCTACGGCCGCGTGCTGCGGGGTGAGGACGGCTCGCTTCGCGAGATCGTCGAGCAGAAGGACCTCTCACCCGGGCAGGAGGGGATAGCCGAGGTCAACACGTCCACGTACTGCTTCGACGCACGCGTGCTCTTCGAGCGCCTGCATCGCCTGGGCACCGACAACGTGCAGGGCGAGTACTACCTCACCGACATGATCGCGCTCTTCTCCTCGGAGGGCCTGCGGGTGACGGCTCTGCGTGCGGAGGACCCGGCCGAGACGATGGGCGTCAACACGCGCGTGCAGCTCGCGGAGGCCGCCGGCGTGCTGCAGCGCCGCATCAACACCGCCCACATGCTCGCCGGGGTGACGATGACGGCTCCCGATCTCGTCTGGGTGGGGCCGGACGTGACGCTGGAGGGCGACGTCGTCCTGGAGCCGATGACCCTCCTGCTCGGATCCACGAGCGTCGGCGAGGGTGCGCGCATCGGTCCGGACAGCCGGGTGACCGACTCGGTCGTCGAGCAGGACGCGGTGGTGGACTCCTCGGTGGTCGTCTCGGCGCACGTGGGCCGGGGCGCGACGGTGGGGCCTTCGGCCTACCTGAGGCCGGGGACGCGCCTGGGGCCGGGCGCCAAGGCCGGGACGCACGTGGAGATCAAGAACGCCGAGATCGGAGCCGGCTCCAAGGTCCCGCACCTCTCCTACATCGGGGACGCGACGCTGGGCGAGCGGGTCAACGTCGGCGCCGGGAGCATCACGTGCAACTACGACGGCTTCCACAAGCACCGCACCGAGATCGGCGACGGGGCCTTCATCGGCTCTGATACGATGCTCGTGGCCCCCGTGACGGTAGGTCCCGGAGCGGTCACCGGAGCGGGCAGCGCCATCAGTCACGACGTGCCGGCGGACGCGCTCGCGCTGGAGCGCGGCGAGCAGCGCACGGTCGAAGGCTGGGCCGAGCAGCGCAGGCGGGCCGAGCAGCGGTCCCGGGACGAGAAGGAGCGTTCGTAGCGCATGACCGAGAGCGATCGGCGCATGATGGTCTTCGCGGGGACCAGCAATCAGGAGCTGGCCGACGGCATCGCCGAGCACCTCGGCATCGAGCTGGGCAACGTCAAGATCCGCACCTTCGCCGACGGCGAGATCTACGTGCGCTTCCTGGAGTCCCTGAGGGGGGCCGACGTGTTCTTCGTGCAGTCGGTGTGCTGCCCCGTCAACCACATGCTCATGGAGCTGCTGATCACGATCGACGCGGCCAAGCGCGCGTCCGCGCGTTCCATCACCGCGGTCATCAGCCACTACGGCTACGCGAGGCAGGACAAGAAGTCCGCCGCGAGGGAGCCGATCACGGCGAAGCTGGTCGCCGACCTCCTGACGGTCGCCGGCGTCCACAAGGTGATCGCGATGGACCTGCACCAGGGCCAGATACAGGGCTTCTTCGACCAGCCGGTCAACCATCTCACCGCGCTGCCGATCCTGGCCGACTACTTCGACAGCCTCAATCTCGAGGACCGCGTGATCGTCTCGCCCGACGTGGGCCGCGTGAAGGTCGCCAAGAAGTTCGCGGACATGATCGGAGCGGGGCTGGCGATACTGCACAAGAGTCGGCCGCAGCACAACGTCGCCGAGATCACGCACGTCATCGGCGAGGTCGAGGGCAAGACATGCATCATGATCGACGACATGATCGACACGGCCGGCTCCGTGACCGAGGGCGCCAAGGCGCTCAAGACCAACGGTGCCGGCGACATCTACGCGGCGGCGACGCACGGCATCTTCTCCGCTCCGGCCTACGAGAGGATCGAGTCCTCGCCGATCACCGAGGTGGTCGTGACCAACACCGTGCCGGTCCCCGAGGAGCGCCGGCACGGGCGCATTCGGGTGCTGTCGGTGGCGCCGCTGTTCGCGCATGCCATCGAGAACGTGTTCAACAACGAGTCCGTGTCCGAGCTGTTCGACCCGGACTTCCAGCTCTGAGACGAGCGAGAGTACCGGAACGGGGACGCAGTCAGTCCCGCTCGAAGGGAGAGAGCGCACAACCATGGCCCAGACGACCACGATCACGGCGAAGCCGCGCGACATCATCGGGAAGGCGAACAGGCGACTGGCACAAGCGGGCTTGATCCCGGCCGTGCTCTACGGTGCCGGGCGCACGCCCCTGCCCATCTCCGTCGACCGCCACGACTTCGAGGTGCTCATAGCGCACAACGCGGCCTCGGCGCTGCTGGACCTGGTCATAGAGGGCGAGAAGAAGCCCGTCAACGCGGTCATCAAGGGGCTGCAGACCAACACGGTCAAGGGCCGCATCGAGCACATCGACTTCCTCGCCGTGAAGATGGACAAGGCCATCCACACCACCGTGACCTTGCACTTCGCCGGCGAGTCCGCCGGCGAGAAGGCGGGCGGCGTGATCATGCACAACCTCCGTGAGGTGACAGTGGAGGCGCTCCCGGGCGACCTGCCCGAGTCCATCGAGGTCGACGTCACGCCGCTGGCGGTGGGCGAGAGCCTGCACGTCGGGCAGCTGCAGGTCCCCGAGGGCGTGACCGTGCTGGACGACCCGGAGACGATCGTGTGCTCCGTCACCGCTCCGACCGTGGAGCCCACGCCCGAGGAGGTCGTCGAGGAGGTCGAGCCCGCGGTCGTCGGCGAGGAGACGGCGCCGGAAGAGGCGTAGCGGGCCATGCCGAGAGTCGTCGTGGGCCTCGGGAACCCCGGGCCCGAATACGAGCGGACGCGGCACAACGCCGGCTTCCTCGTCGTGGAGCTGCTGGGCGAGAACCTGCGCGCCGGCTACTGGAAGGACCAGGCCGGCGCCCGAGTGGCTGTCGTGCGTCTGGGCGACGAGGACCTCGTGCTCGCCGAGCCGCAGACCTACATGAACCTCTCCGGCAAGAGCGTGAAGCGCGTGCTCGAGGCCTACGACGCGGACGTCGGCGAGACGGTCGTCGTCCACGACGACATCGACTTGCCCGAAGGCGCGGTCCGGGTCAAGCGCGGAGGCGGGCACGGCGGGCACAACGGCCTGCGCTCGCTCGCCGAGCATCTCGGCAGCGGCGAGCACGTGCGCGTGCGCGTGGGGATCGGGCGGCCGCCGGGGCGGATGGACCCCGCGGACTACGTCCTGGAGCCGTTGCGCGGCGAGACGCTCGAGCGCCTCATGGCCTCGATCCCGACCGCCGCGCAGGCGGTCATGCACGTGCTGGAGCACGGCGTCGACAGCGCGATGCGGGAGTACAACGCGGACTGACCGCGGCCTGCGGCGCTCGCGCCGCGCGTGCGGCCTAGCGCAGGTAGGGCATCGGGTCGACCGGCGCGCCGTTGACGCGCACCTCGAAGTGGAGGTGCGGGCCCGTCGAGTACCCCGTCGAGCCCACGGTGCCGATCGTGTCGCCCTTGCTCACCCGCTGCCCGACGCCGACCCTGATGCCCCCCGAACGCTGGTGCGCGTAGAGCGTGACGACGCCGTTGCCGTGGTCGACCATGACCGTGTTGCCGTACCCGCCGCGGTATCCCGCGTAGATGACCTCGCCGTCACCGGAGGCCACGATCGCCGCCCCGTCTATGGAGCGGCCTCCGTCGCGTCCGACGTCGATGCCGGTATGCAGCTTCCGCGTGCCGAAGATCGGGTGGATGCGGTACCCGTACGGCGAGCTGACGCGGTAGAAGCCCGGCACCGGCCAGGCCATCACCCCGTTGTAGACGCCCGAGCCGGCCGAGGAGCGCTTGCGGAGCTCGGCCTCGATGCGAGCGGACTCGGCCTCTTCCTCGGCGGCTATCTTGCGGAGCCGCTCGGCGTTGGCCTTGTTCTCCTTGACGAGCTCGAGCTTGGCGGACTGGACCTGCTTCTGCTCGTTCATCGCGCCCCGGCGTTGAGCGCGCAGGTCCTTGAGTTGCTTCTCGACCGTCGCCGCCTCGGTGCGCTTCGTCGAGACCGTCTCCAGGTCCCGGTCGAGCGCCTCGCGCTGCGCCTCCAGAGTGGTGCGCGTGTCGGCCAGGTCCGCCGCGATGCGCTCGTTGTCCGAGATGACGCGCTGCACCAGCGCGGTGCGCGCGATGAGGTCCCTGATGTCGCGTGCTTCGAGCAGCAGGTCGATGAAGAACGAGCCGCCTTGCTTGTACGAGGAGGTCATCCTGGCGGCCAGCAGCTTCTGCTGCCGCTCGAGCTCGGCCTGGGTGCGCGTGATCTCGCGTTCCTTGTCCTGGATCCGGCTGCGGAGCTTGCCGACCTCGGCCTGCAGCCGGGCGGTGCGGCCGGATGCCTCGTCTATCTTGGGTGCGAGGTCGGCGAGCTGGCCGGCGAGCGCGTCGATCCGCTCGTCGAGCGCGCGGGTCTCCTTCAGCAGCTCCGAGGCGCGCGCCTCGGCCTCGGCGGCGGCCTTGCGCGCGTCGGCCGCCTTGCGGCGGTGCGCTTCGGCATCCGAAGAGGAGACGGCGGCGGCCGGGGGAGCGGAGGGCAGCAACAGCGACGCGGCGAGAAGGAGGGGGAGTATGGCGCTTCTACGTCTCATGCTTCGACTCCTCCGGGGTGGCTGCCGAAACGCGTCTGCGGGCCGCCGGAAGGCGCACAACCACCGAGATTCTACCAGGAGGTCCAGCTCTCGTCGAGGATATCGGCTGGTCGTGACGTATGCGTGAGGATCAGGGCGCCGCTCGCTGCACGCGCACGCCCTCGCCCGCGGGCTGCACGACGTGCACGAGGCCCTCGTCGTCCACGGTCACGAGCCCCAACCCGCGCTCGCGTGCGTAAGCCTCCGCGCGCTCGCCCCCTGCCACGAACAGCGCGGTAGAGAGGATGTCCGATTCCAGCGCCGTGAGCTCCCCGCCGAGGACGGTCAGCGACTGCAGGCCGCGCGCCGGACGGCCCGTGGAGGGGTCGAGGATGTGGTGGTAGCGTGCGTCCCCACGCTCGAAGTACCGCTGGTAGTCGCCGGAGGTCGAGAGGACGAGCCCACCGTCGGCGTGCACCGTCGCGACGACCGTCTCGGGTTCGCGCGGGTCCTCGAGGCCTACGCGCCACGGCTCCCCGTCGGGCTTGCCGCCGTACGCGACGGTGCTGCTGCCGGAGCTCAGCAGCGCGGCGGCGACCCCGCCGTCGCGCAGGCGCTTCGCCGCGCGGTCGAGCGCGACCCCCTTCGCGGCCCCGCCGAAGTCGAGCCCCGGGGGGTCGGACGGCGGTGCCGTCGCGGGCCGGGAGGAGAACGCCCAGCGCACCTCGTCGCTCGCGGCTCCAGGCGGTGGCTCGGCCGCCGACGGGCCCGCCGGTCCGAACGACGCCGCGAGTGCGACCTGTTCGGAGAGCTCGCGTTCCTCGGGCACGCGCCCGCCCTCCTCGAAGCCGTAGAGGCGCACGACCCCGATCATCGCCGGCGAGAACCACTCGCCGACGTCGAGCGAGTCCACGATGCGCAGGACCTCGACGGCCTCGGCCGGCAGCGGCTGGGGGCGGTACGGGTCGCGATTGAAGGCGGCGACCGCCGAGGACTCGTCATGCGCGTCGAGAGCGCTCTCCACCTCGGCCATCCCGGCGTACGCGGCGTCGACGGCCTCGCGCGCCGCCCCGTCGTCCTCGGCGTAGGCGGTGACGGTGACGACGGTCCCCAGCGCGTCCCGGCTCTCTCGCACGGGGCCCTCGCGCCGGGAGCAGGCGGGAACGGCGAGGGAGGCCGCGAGCAGCGCCGCCAGCGAGAGCAGCGCCGCGCGGGAGGTGTGTCGGCGGGGGAGCGGCACGAGGCCTCCAAATCGACGTTGCCGGGTTCCACGCGGCTAGTATACTTAGCGGACACCGTAGACCAGGGAGCCCATGTTCCGCATCCTGCACACGAGGCAGCTCTCGGACGCAGTCTTCGAGATGGGTGTCGAGGCGCCGACGATAGCACGCAAGGTCCGTGCCGGGCAGTTCCTCATGCTGCGTGTGGGTGCCGGCGGCGAGCGCATCCCGCTGACGTTCTCGGACTGGTCGGCCGAGGAGGGCTGGGTCCGGTTCATCTTCATGCGGGTCGGCAAGACGACCCACGCGCTGTCGCACATGGCCCCCGGTGACAGCCTGGCCGACCTCGTGGGCCCGCTCGGCAACCCCACGCACGCCGGCGGTCTCGGGCGGGTGGCGGTCGTCGGCGGCGGCGTGGGCGCGGCCGTGGCCTACCCGGTGGCGCGTGCGATGGTCGAGGCGGGCGACGACGTCACGGCGATCCTCGGCGCGCGCAACGCCGGCCTGCTCGTGCTCGAGGACGAGTTCCGCGCGATGGGCGTCAAGCTCGAGGTGGTGACCGACGACGGGTCGGCCGGGCGCAAGGCGCTCGTCACCGCGCCGCTGAAGGAGCTGTGCGAGGCGGGCGCGATCGACCACGCGTTCGCCGTGGGGCCGGCGATCATGATGCGCTTCTGCGCCGACACGACCGCCGAGTTCGGCGTGCCGACGACGGTCTCCCTCAACCCGATCATGGTCGACGGCACCGGCATGTGCGGCTCCTGCCGCGTGACCGTGGGCGGGAAGACGCGGTTCGGATGCGTGGACGGGCCGGACTTCGACGGGCACGCGGTGGATTTCGCCGAGCTGATGAGCCGCCAGCGCATCTACGCCGAGGAGGAGCGCGTCTCCGCGGCCGCGTACGAGGAGGAGTGCACGTGCCGGCCGAAGGAGTGAGCGGGACCGGAGGCGGCGCGCGCAAGCCCGAGGGCGAGCGCCGGAAGCCGTCGCGGGCCGCGCGCACCCCGATGCCCGAGCGCGACGCGCGCGAGCGCGCCGGCGACTTCTCGGAGGTCGGCCTGGGCTACTCCGAGGAGCAGGCCCGCGAGGAGGCCGAGCGCTGCCTGCAGTGCCGCAACCCCACCTGCATCGAGGGCTGTCCGGTCAACATCGACATCAAGGCGTTCATCGCCGCCGTGCAGCGCGGCGACTGGGCCGACGGGGTGTCGTTGCTCAAGGAGCGCAACCCCCTTCCCGCGGTGTGCGGCCGCGTCTGTCCGCAGGAGGATCAGTGCGAGGTGGCGTGCGTGCTCGCGAAGAAGGGCGAGCCGGTCGCCATCGGGCGCCTGGAGCGATTCCTCGGCGACTTCGACCTCGCCTGCGATGCCCGGCACCGCTGCGTCGCCGTGCCCGGCGAGCCCACCGGGAAGCGCGTCGCCGTGGTGGGGTCCGGCCCCGCGGGACTGGCGTGCGCGGGCGAGCTCGCGCGCCTGGGGCACGCCGTCACGATCTTCGAGAGCCTGCACGAGCCCGGCGGCGTGCTCGTGTACGGGATACCGGAGTTCCGCCTGCCCAAGTCCATCGTCGCCGAGGAGATCGACGCCTTGCGCGGCTTCGGCGTCGAGATCGTCACCGACGCCGTCATCGGCGCCACCCACACGCTGGGCGAGCTGCGCGAGGAGCTCGGCTACGACGCGGTCTTCCTCGGGAACGGGGCGGGGCTGCCGGTCTTCCTCGGGATCCCCGGCGAGAACTTCAACGGCGTGTATTCGGCGAACGAGTTCCTCACCCGCGTCAACCTCATGCGCGCCTACGAGTTCCCGCGCGCGGACACCCCGGTGTGGCGGGGGCGGAAGGTGGCCGTGATCGGCGGCGGCAACGTCGCGATGGACTCGGCGCGCACGGCGTTGCGTCTCGGCGCCGAGGACGTCTTCCTCGTGTATCGCCGGACCGAGGACGAGATGCCCGCCCGGCGCGAGGAGGTCCACCACGCCCGCGAGGAGGGCGTCCGCTTCGAGATGCTGTGCTCGCCGGTGGAGGTCCTCGGGCAGGACGGGTGGGTCACGGGGCTCGTCGCGCAGCGCATGGAGCTCGGCGAGCCCGACGAGAGCGGCCGTCGCGCGCCGGTGTGCATCATGGGCAGTGAGTTCACCGTCGACTGCGACACGGTGGTCGTGGCCGTGGGTACTCGCGCGAACCCGCTGCTGTCGGCGACCGCTCCGGACCTGGGGCTGACCGGCCGGGGATACGTCGAGACGGACGAGGACGGCGCGACCTCCATCCCCGGCGTCTACGCCGGCGGCGACTGCGTGACCGGGTCGGCGACGGTGATACTCGCGATGGGCGCGGGGGTGCGCGCGGCGCGGGCGATGGACGGCTGGCTGACGGGAGCCTGACCGGGAGCCGGCGCGTCCGGTTCGGTCGGCGACCGGCCTCGTCCGAGGCTCCCCGCTCGCCACCGTGGGGGCCCGTCCGTACTGTATACTCCCTCCAGGGGCGACGTGCGGAGTCGGCTCGAGCGTGCCCACGCCGGGCCCTTTTCAGTCGGAGGCACCCATGGAGGGAGTCAACGTCCTCGTCGTCGACGACGACGCTTCGGTCGTCGAGATGATCCGGATGGGACTGGAGGCCGACGGCATGCGCGTGCTCGGCGCGGGCGACGGCGCCGAGGCCCTGGACGTGCTGGGCCGGGAACCGGTCGATGTCGTCGTCCTGGACATCATGATGCCCCGGGTCGACGGCTGGATGACGCTGATGGAGATCCGCAACGACCCCATGACCGCTGACATCCCCGTCATCATGCTCACCGCCAAGACGCAGGACCTCGCGAAGATCCTGGCTTTCAAGCAGGGCGTCCAGCAGTACGTGACCAAGCCCTTCAGCATCCTCGAGCTCTCCGCGCGGGTTCAGAGCCTCGCGCGCTCGGGGCGTCAGTCCGCCCAGCAGGGGGCGGGCGGCGAGGGGGAGTTCCGCAAGCTGGCGGTGCGCAAGGGCGGCCGGACCGTCCTGCTCAACATCGACGACATCGTCTTCGTCTCGGCCCGCAACAAGTCCACGTACGTGCACACCTACGAGAACCAGTACCTCGTGGACCTCACCCTCACCGACCTGGAGCGCAAGCTGTCCAAGGACGCCTTCAACAGGCTGCACCGCAGCTACATGATCAACCTCAACCGGATCAAGGAGATACTTCGGCTGGACGGCGGCTACGTCGTGGTCGCCGGCGACCGGGACGAGACGCACATCCCGGTCGCACGGCGCCAGGCCCGCGCGTTCCGCGAGGCGGTAGGGATATGAGGCGCGGCCGCTGGCGGCCGCTCGCGCCGATACTCCTGGCCGCGGCGCTACTCGCGCCGGCGCCCGCGGCCGCCCAGCGCACCATCGCGCTCTCGGCGCTCAGCTTCCGCTTCGACGTAGAGGCCGGCGGGAGCGGCGAGGGCGAGGTCGTGGTCATGAACGAGGGCAGCGAGCCGATGACCGTGCTGGTCTACGTTGCGGACCAGGAGGTCGGCGAGACCGGGGAGTTGACCTTCACCACCCCCGACCGCGAGAGCATGACGGCCTTCGCCGGGCCGGCCAGCTGGGTCCGGCTCGAGCTGCCCAAACGGGCCAAGGCCGTGGGCAACACGCCGTACATGGAACTCGAGGCCGGAGAGAAGGTGCCCGTCAAGTTCCGGTTCGAGGTACCGCCCAACACCCCGCCGGGCGATCACAACAGCGTCATCTTCTTCGAGATGGCCTCGCTCGACCCGGTAGCCGGCGGGTCCATCTCGCGGGTCTCCGGACGCATCGGGACGAGGCTGAAGACGCGCGTACGCGGCGAGGTCGTCGAGCGGTTGAGCATAGGCTCGTTCACCACCGACGCGCTGGTCACCGGGGACAACCTCCCCTACAGCTTCGCCGTGCGCAACACGGGCAACATCGACAAGCGTGTGCGCGCCGCCCTGATCCTGTCGGGACCCGGCGGCGTCGAGAGGGCCGGCAGCTCGGTCATGACCGAGACCACCGTGTACGCAGGCACGGACCTGTCCGGCGGAGGGCGACTCGATCTGGAGGGGGACGTGGTCGGCAAGCACGTCGCCCGTCTGGTGGTCGAGTACCGGACCGAGGACGGCGGATCGACCGAGAGCATCGTCGAGGAGCGGGCCGTCTGGATCGTCCCGGCATGGGCTATAGGCGCCGCGGCCGGGGCGGCGGGGCTCATGGCTCTGTGGCTGCTCTGGCGGCTCGCCGTCTTCGCCGCCCGGCGCCGCGCCCGTGCGGAGGGCTCCCGAGGGAGGGACCGCATGCGTCGCGAGCGCGGGGACGGACCCCCGCCTTCCGACTCCGCCGGGCCGCCGGACGAGCGGAGCGTGGACCGGACGGCTTAGGAGACCTCCGGGGGATCGTCCGCGGACGCGAGGAAGGTCCCGCCGCCCGGGACGGACGGCGGGACCTTCATGCTGCGTCCGGCAGTGTTACCTCTGGACCAGCGTGTAGGTGACGGTCGCGCTGTAGTTGCCCGGGTCCGTGTCGTAGCCGACCGAGATGGCGTAGTTGTCGGTGTAGTTGTTCACGCCGCGGATATCGGCGATGAGCGCTGCCAGGTCCGACTCGAACAGCGGCGTCGCGATGCCGTCCATGTCGGTCACGACGCTCTTGGTCAGGTCACAGGGCACGTTGGCCGCTGTATCCACGTTCACCGCGAGCGTCCACTGCGGTGCGGGGATGTCGGGGTCGAGGGCGCCGGCGTCGACCAGGTCTTCGGAGAGCGTGAGCTCGACCTTCGGGTTCACGGCGGCGGTGACGACCACGTCGCCGGGGCCGGCCTGCCACTTGCCCCCGACGAGGTTCCCGCTGAAGGACTGCGGGGCTGCGGTCGCTGTCGTGACGAGCCCGGCGACCAGCACCACTGCCAGGAACCCTGCCATCAACGTTCTCTTCATGGTCCTTCTCCTTCCAACTACCTGCTGACATGTACGTGACTCTCGAACACGTGGTTCTGCGGAGTGGTCGTCTCTCAGGGACCACCCCCCTCTATGTGCAGCCCGCCCCCCGGCCACCGCGCCCGGATGTGCGAGGGGCCGAAGGCGGCGAGCGTTGATCTCCGGCGGCTCACTGAGCCACCACCGTGTAGGTGAGGACGGCGCCGAGAGGACCCGGCTCCGCCTCCCAGGGGATGTCGAGGGAGATCGAGTCGACGTAGAAGTGCAGGCCCGAGGACTGGTCCACCTGGGAGAGCAGCCCCGAGGACAGCCCCATGAGCGCCGCATCCCCCCCGACCGCCTTGTAGAGGTCGAACCGGGTGTTCGCCTCGACGGCGACGTTGACCGGAGCCAACACGTGCGTGCTGCCGGGCTCCACGGTGCCCGCGTCGAGCGCGGATTCGCTGATCGTGAGCGTCAGGCGGTAGGCCGAGGCGAGGAACGTCGTCCCCCGCGTGTCGATGACCGTTCCGTCGGCCGCCCGCCACTCCGCCGTCACGTGGTAGGTGCCGGGGTAGGGGAGGTTCGCCGCCGGGACCGTCCAGGTCGCCGGCTCCGACCAGCTCCCGCCGGCCGGGACGGACACGCCGCTGCCGAGGCGCGTCCTCTCGCCGCCGGTCCCGGCGTACGTGGCGATCTCTCCGGCCTCGTCCACGTACAGGTCGCCGTTGGAGCACACGCCGTCGGAGTCGACGTCGTGCCACACCAGGTACGTCAGGGTGGAGTCGGCGATGACGACCGCTCCGTGGTTGCGCAGCACGACATCGGCGGAGACGTCGGAGGCGGCGGAGGGCACGTCGGGAGCCGACACCGACTCGATGTGCGCCCTGTAGCCGGCGTAGAAGGTGCGGCGTGCGAGCTCAGCACCCTTGTTCGTGACCAGGACGCACGTCCACGCGCCGGGAGGGCCGGCGGCAGGGATCGTGTAGGAGGAGGCCGCCTGGCCCCCCGTGTCGACTGGGACGTCGGGGCTGGCGTGCACGACGGCGCCGGAGGTGTCAAGCCAGCGGAAGCGTACCGTCGACCCCGGTGCCAGCCCCGAGGCCCGAACGTGGACGGCGTCGCCGAGGACGAAGTGCTCCGTCGGTTCGGCGTAGGAGCCGTCCGCGAAGAACACGAGGGTCGAGACGGTCGTGACGTCGGTGGCGACGGCCGTGAGCGCGCCCCAGCCGGCCCTGAGGGTCGTGGTCGAGACCGCCCCCGAGGCCGCACCGGCGGGCACCGAGACCCTTACCCTGACCGGAGAGGAGCCTCCGAACGGCGGGAGTGCGACCGAGGCCAGCGGCGTGACGCCGTCGGCTTCGAGCACCTGCACCGGCCACCCGGAGGAGTCCGTGGCGTCAAGGGTGACCGTGCGCGTCTCGGACGAGCTGTTGGTCACCGTGTGGAGGTACGTCACGGCTGTGCCGGCCCCGGCGGTCCCCGTGTTGTCCGGCACCACGGAAAGCTCTGGCCGGACGAGCGTCGTGTCCCTGCCGGTGCCTCCGACGCCGGGGTCGTCGAGGGCCACGGCGCGCAGCGACGTGACATCGGCGGTGCCCAGCGCGGCGCCGGCGGGCACGTGGACGCGCACGCGCACGGCGCGCGAGCCTCCGGGCGGCAGTACCGCTTCGCTCAGCGGGGTCACGCCGTCGGCCGCGAAGACCTCGGCGGTCCACCCCCGGTCGGAGGCGGCGGTGAGCGCGAGGGTGAGCGTCCGGTCGCCGTGGTTGGCCAGCGTGTTGCGGAAGACCGACACGGAGCCGGGAGCGACGGAGTTGGTGAGATCGGGGATCACGATGACCTCGCCGCAGACGGCGTGGTCCGTCGCGCTCGCCGTGACGTGGCTCGCCGAGGAGCTCGTGCAGGTGACGGTCAGCGTGTCCCTCGTGCCGTCCGCGGTCCCCGCCGGGATCGTCACGCGCACGCGGATCCCGGCCGAGCCGCCGGCGGGGATCGCGAGAGAGGCGATCGGGGAGCCGGCCTCGTCCGTCAGCTGCAGCGGCCACCCTCGCGCCGAGACGGCGGAGAGGTCGTACGTGTCGTCGACGTTGCCGTGGTTGGTGACCGTGTGTGCGAACTCGACGTCGTTGCCTGCCGCGCCGCCCCTGGTCGTCCCCGCCGACACGGCCACCTGCCGCCGTATCAGCGAGGCGACCGCCGTGTTGTCCTGGATCGACGCGGGCAGGTTGGTGTTGAGGGAGCACGCGAACTTGAGCTGGACGGGAGAGCCCGCCGGCAAGCCGAGCGCCGCCCATGGGATCGCCGCCTCGTGCCTGATGCCGTCGCCGTTCGCAGAGGCGTTCAGGCCGGGGTCCGGGACCGGGGCGCCGAGACGTCCGGGCATGGCCTGTCCGTCGCCGACGAGCGGGTCGCCGCCCGGCGCCGCCGGCGCGTAACCGAACACGCCGCTGCCGCCGGGCTGGAACGCGGACCCGTTGTAGTTGAGGTCCACCACGCGGTCGACGTCGCTCATCGTCCCGCTGTTGTCGACGTCGACGTAGATGATGTAGTGCACGGAGTTGTTGCCGCTGGCGGTGCGGCGCAGGTAGACGTACAGGTTCTCGGCGTCCCAGGTGTAGGCGGCCAGGCACAGGTCGCGGTTCGCCGAGCCGGGGTTGTCGGGGTCGGCGGCGCCGATGGGGTCGGAGGTCACGTTGGGCGCGCTGGACAGGACGCCGGCCCAGTCGGTCATGTCCCCGTCGATGGCGATGGTCGTGGAGACCAGACCGACGCCTGCGGCCGCCGAAGGCAGCGCCGCGGCCAGCACCAGCGCCGCGGCGGCACGCAGCCGGCGTGCCCGACTCCGTGCCGGGCGCGGCGACGTCCTGTGTGAGTGTCGAGGTCGCATCTGTCCTCGCGGAGGTGTCCGGCGCGCACCCCGCCGCCGGACGGCCCCTCCTCCGTGGGTCCTGGGGATCGGGCCCTTCGCCCGCCAGGTGAATGCATCGGGACGTGTGACGCCCGCTACAGCGCGAGCAGTCCGAACGGCGGGATTCCTGGATAGACGGGCGGAAGTATGCGCTGAACGGCATGTAGGCGCGCAGGAAACCCACAGGAGGGTGGCGGGCCGGCCGCCGGATCGCCTATCCGGGGAGGCTCAGTTGCCCAGGCTCCTCAGCGGAGCCGGCAGCCGGCCGCCGCGACGCACGAAGGCCGCGCCCGACCACGCGCTCACGGACATCACCGGCGCCGCCCCGAGCAGCCCGCCGAAGTCGACGCGGTCCCCCGCGGACTTGCCGGCGGCAGGGATGAGGCGCGCGGCAGTGGTCTTGCCGTTCACCATGCCGATCGCGCAGGCGTCGGCGATGATCCCGGCGATAGTCTCGGCGCTCGTGTCGCCCGGCAGGGCGATCATGTCGAGCCCGACCGAGCACACGGCCGTCATGGCCTCGAGCTTCTCGAGCGTCAGGGCTCCCTCGGCCACCGCCCGCACCATCCCGGCGTCCTCGGAGACGGGGATGAAGGCGCCGGAGAGGCCTCCGGTCGAGCTCGTGCCCATCGCGCCGCCCTTCTTGACGGCGTCGTTGAGCAGAGCGAGGGCGGCGGTGGTCCCCGGGGCGCCGCAGCGCTGCAGTCCCATCGCCTCGAGTATCCCGGCCACGCTGTCGCCGGCCGCCGGCGTGGGCGCCAGCGAGAGGTCCACGATGCCCATCGCGACCCCCAGGCGGCGAGCGGTCTCGCGCGCGATCAGCTCGCCCGCGCGGGTGATCTTGAACGACGTCGCCTTGACCGCCTCGGCGACCTCCGTGAGGTCGGCCTCCTCGGACAGCGAAGAGACGACGGCGCGAACCACGCCCGGGCCGGAGATGCCGACGTTGACGACGGCGTCGGGCTCGCCGGGACCGAGCGTCGCCCCGGCCATGAACGGGTTGTCCTCGACCATGTTGCAGAACACGACCAGCTTGCCGCAGCCGATGCTGTCCCGCTCGGCGGTCAGGCGCGCGGTCTCCTTGACCACCTCGGCCATACGGAGCACCGCGTCCATGTTGATTCCCGCGCGCGTGGATGCGACGTTCACCGAGGAGCACACGCGCTCCGTGGCCGCCAGCGCCTCCGGGACGGAGTCGATGACGCGGCGGTCGCCCGCGCCGATGCCCTTGTGCACGAGCGCCGAGAACCCCCCGATGAAGTCCACCCCGACCTCGGCCGCCGCCCGGTCCATCGCCTCGGCGATCGGCACCGCATCCTCCCCCTCGCACGCGGCAGCGAGCTGGGCGGCGGGCGTGACCGAGACGCGCTTGTTGACGACCGGGATCCCGTACTCGCGCTCCACGGCCTCCACGACCGGCACGAGCCGTTCGGCTCGTCGGCAGACCGTCTCGTACACCCTGCGCGAGACGTCTTCGACGTCGCGTCCCGCGCAGGCGTCCAGTGCGACGCCCAGCGTGACCGTGCGGATGTCGAGGTTCTGCTGCGTGACCATCAGCAGCGTCTCGACGATCTCCTCGGGGCTCAGCTCCAAGCGGGCTCCTCGGGCGGGGGGAGGACGGCTCAGCCGATCCGGTGCATGTAGCGGAACACGTCCTCGCGCTGCAGCGTCACCTGCACGCCGATCCGCTCTCCCGCCTCGGCGAGGCGGGCCTGGACGGTCTCGAAGGGCGTGACGTCCTCGTCGACGGTGACTAGCATCGTCATGGAGAAGGTGCCCGACAGGATCGTCTGGCGGATGTCCTCGATGTTCGTCCCCGTCTCGGCCAGCACGCTCGAGATGCCGGCGACGATGCCGACTCGGTCCTCTCCCAGCACGGAGAGGATCGCTCGGGTCTTCACGGGCTCTCCCTTCACCGGCATGCACGTCCCGCGGCGCCTCGGGGCGGGCTCACAGGATATACTCTAGCCGTCCCGAGCAGCAACGGACGGCTCGCCGGTCCCGGTTCCCGCGGCCCGCCGAAGGAGGCTTCGTGCCGATCCCCATCGTCCCCATCCGCCTCGGCGACGTGGTGAGGCTCAAGAAGCCCCACCCCTGCGGGGCGAACGAGTGGCGCGTCGAGAAGCTCGGCATGGACATCGGCCTGGAGTGTCTGGGCTGCGGGCGGCGCGTGAAGCTGATGCGCTACGACTTCGACCGGAGGTTCCGCGGCTTCCTTCGGCGGCCGGCCGACGAGTAGCGTCAGCGCCCCGAGAGGCGCTCACGCCCGCCGTCGCCGCACTCGTCGCCTTGCGGGACCTTCCCCGCTCTCGCGCCAGTGCTACGACCCCCCGATGGGACGCAGCTCGCCGGGCGCTCCGACGCGGTTGAGCTGCATGTGGACGTGGTCCCCGCCGTCGCCCGTGTACGCCGCGAGCTGGTGGTCCAAGCGGTCGGACAGCCTGCGCACCTCGGCGATACCGGTCGCGCCGGCCTCCACGCGGTCCCCGGGGCGCACCTTCACGGCGTCGACGTGGATGAGCACGACGTCGACCTCCGGCCAGCCGTCCGGCGAGATGTGGATCTCGTAGTCGGGATGGCGGCCGTAGAGCTCGTAGCGGGTGACGGCGGCGACCGTCCCGCTGACCGGCGCGTAGACGACGGTGCCGGGCGCCGCTCCCGCGTCGCAGGCGGTGTCCGGCGCTCCTCGGCGGTTGCTGCGCCACAGGCGAAGGACCCGTCCGTCGAGCACGGCCGGGACGCCCTCGGGGGCCTCGACGCGGGCGACCGCGGGCTTGAGCTGCACGTCGCCTCGCGCGGCGGCAGCCATGTCCGCGTCGGGCACGAGCGATCCCATACGCAGGCTGTCGCCGCCGGAGGCCTGGTGGAAGGCGATGGCGGTGGCCTCCTCGGGCCGCAGCGGCAGGTGGATCTGCAGGGAGCGGTAGGTGGCGAAGACCGGGGTGGGATCGGGGAGCACCTCGAGGCGGTACGAGGCGCCCTCTCCCGTCCCTCCGCCGGACCGGGCCGCGCCGCGCGCGGAGAGGGACCACGCGAGCAAGGAGGCCGCCGCGACGAGCAGGGCCGCGGTCAGCAGCGCAGCGAGGGGGTGGCGTCGTCGGCGTCCCCAGCGCGCCCGCGGCGGCCCGAGGAGGATGCCGGTGTCCCTGACCGCCCCCAGCCGAGGCGCCTGCGGCCCCGGGGGCCGCTCCGCGCGCGGAGGCGCGAACGAGACCGTGTCGCGCTCGGCGTCGAACGGTCTTCGGCTCATCGCAGCACCGCCGTGTCGCCGGTCAGGACGACCTTGCCCCCCAGCGGCGCGGAGATGTCGCGAAGCCTCTGGAGGATGACGCGCGCCTCGGGGCCGGTCACCACATCGGGGCGGCCGTTGCCGTCGAGGTAGACCGGCGTGAAGCTCACGTCTCCCACGCCGTCCGGCCCGAGCTCGGCGTCGAGGATGAACGCCTCGCCGGTCTTGCGCGAGTAGTGGTCGAAGACGAAGTCGCCGGTCGAGTAGGCGATGAGCGCCCCCCGGTACCGCTGCACGCCCTGGATCACGTGCGGGTGGTGCGCCAGCACCATGTCGGCTCCCGCGTCCACGGCCGCCTTGGCGTCGCGGACCTGGTCGCCGTTGGCGTGGTCGGCGTACTCCACGCCCCAATGGAACGAGACGAGCACGTAGTCGTGCTCCTCCTTGGCGGCCCGGATCGCCTCGAGCACGGCGGGCATGTTCTCGCGGCCCTGCGCAATGCCGGCCTTCCCGGAGGTGGCGATGAAGCCCGCGGGCAGGATGTGCGAGAACGACAGGAAGGCCACCGACGCGCCGTGCCGCTCGGCGATCGCCGGCCGCCAGGCGGCCTCGCGGTCCCCGCCGGCGCCCGCGTGACCGATGGCCGCGGCGTCCAGCGCGGCGACCGTCTCGGCCAGCGCCTCCGGGCCGTAGTCGAGCGCGTGGTTGTTCGCCAGCGACAGGAAGTCGAAGCCGGCCAGCCGTAGCCCCTCGATGCCGCGCGGGTCTCCTCGGAAGGTCACGTCCTTGTCGGCCTTCCTGGTGCCACCGGAGGCAAGGGGCGACTCCAGGTTCCCGACGGCGATGTCGGCTCGCGCGAGCAGGGGCGCGACGCGCGCAAGCGGCGCCTCACCGCCGGAGGCCGCGATGAGGGCGGCGACCTTGCGGTCGAAGATCATGTCGCCGACCGCCGCCACGGTCAGCGTCGCCTGGCGCGACTCGACGGGCTCGGGCTCGGGCTCGGCCGCGTGAGCCGGGATGGCCGCCGTCGAGGGCTCGGAGGCGGGGGGCGATGCCGCGCCCGCGCCCCGCGATCCCCGGGCCAGCGGCAGCGGTACGCCGGAGACCAGCGCGACCGCCGCGGCGACGACGGCGACCAGCAGCAGCACGGCGCCGGCGCCGCGCAGCGCGCGGCCGCTCCGACGCCTCGCCCTGCCGTACGTGCGGAGGGGCACCGGCCGCCTGAGGGGTGAGGGGCTCACGCGCACGATTATACGGCCGCTCGCGCCGTAACGCAGACCGCTCACCGAGGCTGGCGACACGCTCCCAGGCACCCCCGAGGTACTCCGGGAGGCCAGTGCTACAATCGCGGGAACGCGCCGGGCCGGAGTGAGGGGCTATGGAGAAGCTCGACCAGATCCTGCGGGCCGAGGAAGAGGCTCGCCGCGCCATGGACGCCGCCAGGGAGCGTGCGCGCACGATCGCGCGCGAAGCGGCCGAGGAGGCCGAGGCGGCCATGGCGGCCGCCGAACGGGAGGCCGCCGACCGGTCCGCCGCGATCCGCGACCGCGCGCTGGAGAGCGCACGCGTCGAGAGCGCCGAGGTGGAACGGGACGCCGAGTCGCGCCTTTCCGAACAGCTCCGCCGTGCCGAGGAGCGGTTGCCCTCCGCCGTCGCGGCGGTCGTCCGGGAGGTCGCGGGGTAGCGTCATGGCCGTCGCGAGGATGCTGAGGATCACCGTGTTCGGGTACCGGCCGGACCTCGACGAGGTGGTCGGCAGGCTCCAGAACGCCGGCGCGGTGGAGGTCACCGAGGAGCGCTTCGAGCAGGCGCCGCCGCGGCTGGAGGAAGCCGACCTCGAGCGGCTGCGCGGGCTCGACGAGCAGATCGCCTCCGCGCAGTTCGTCCGGGACTTCCTCGGGCGGTACCACCGGATGACCGGCCGGTTCTCGACGTTCGTGTCCGAGAAGGTGCACATCGCCCGCGACGAGTACCTCGCGCTGGCCGCCGACGAGCCCTTCTGGGCACTGTACCGGGAGGCCGAGCAGCTCGCCGACGCCGTCGCGACCATCGAACGCGAGCGCGAGCGCCTGAGCGACGTGGTCCACGACCTCCATCCATGGCGCGACTTCCACCTCCAGATCTCCATGTGGCGCGGCACCGAGAACGTGGCGCTGTTCACCGGCACGGTGCCCCCGTCGCGCTCGGAAGACATCCGGCAGGCGCTGCGCGGGGCCGTCGACGAGGTGACCGTGGCCGAGCTCGGCGTGGTCGCCGAGCGGCAGGCCTGGGTCGTGATGGCCCACCGCGACGTCGTGTCCGAGGTGAAGGCGGTGCTGGCGACCACGGAGTTCGAGGAGGTCTCCTTCCCGGGCTTGAGCGACTATCCCGCCGAGGAGATCAGCCGCGCCGAGGAGCGCCTGGGACGCCTGGACCAGGAGGAGGCCGAGGCCGTGGCGCGCGCCCGGGACCTCTCCGCGCGCCACTACCACCGCTCCGTCGCCCTGGTGCAGTCGCTGCTGTCGCGGCGCGACGCGGTCGGTCTTCGGGAGTCGTTCGGCTCGACCGAGCGCGCGTTCGTGCTCAAAGGCTGGGTCGTCGAGGCCGAGCGCGACGCGCTGCTGCGGGAGCTGGAGCCGGTGGCTTCCAGGGTGGACGTGTCCTTCGAGAGACCCGACCCCTCCGAGGAGCCGCCGGTGACGCTGGCCAACCCGCGCCTCATCCGGCCCTTCGAGGTGCTCACCGACCTCTACGGCCGGCCGCGCTACGGCGAGCTCGACCCGACGCCGCTGCTGGCGGGGTTCTTCTTCCTGTTCTTCGGCATGGCGCTGAGCGACGCCGGTTACGGGGTGGTGCTCTTCGCCGTGGCCTGGCTGATCAAGCACAGGCTCGACGTGGCCGACGGCGTGAAGCGCTTCATGGACCTGCTCATGATGGGCAGCGTCGCCACGTTCATCGTCGGTGTCGCCACGGGCTCGTACTTCTCGATCGCCTCGACGGCGCTGCCCGGACCGCTGGCCTACGACGCCCTCATAGAGCTGCCCATCGACATCCTGCCGCTCCTGGTCTTCTCCGTGGCCATCGGCGTCGTGCACGTGCTGGTGGGGGTGCTCACGCGCGCGTACCGTCACTTCCGCGAGGGGGAGTGGGCCGACGCCGTGCTCGACGAGCTCTCCACCGTGTTCGTGATCGGCGTGGCGCTCTACGCGCTGGCCATCGTCATCGGCCTCGTGCCGGCGGCGGCCGCGGCGCCGGTGTCCACGGTGCTGCTGGCCGGCTTCGGGGCGACCGTGTTCGCCAAGGGGCGCGTCTTCGCCGCCCCGCTGAAGCCGCAAGGGGCGGCTCTGTGGGACCGGGCGCTGGGCTGGGCGTTCGTCGCGCTGCTGGCGGCCTGGATACTCGCGGCGGCCTTCGCGCTGCCGGTCCGCCTCGGGTGGCCCCTGCTCGCCGTCACGGTGCTCGGCCTGGCGGTCTCGCGCGCGGCGAGGGCCGCCGTCGTCGGCACGCTCACGGGGCTGTACGGGGTCTACGGGCTGGTCGGCTTCGCGTCGGACTTCCTGTCGTACTCCCGCCTGGCCGCCCTAGGGCTGGCGAGCTTCCTGGTGGGGGATGTGATGAACCGCCTCGCGGGGCTGGTCTCCGGCTCCCTGCCGGTCCTCGGCATCCTGCTCGCGGTGCTGATCATCGTGGTGGGCCACGCGTTCAACCTCACCATCAACCTGCTCGGCGCGTTCGTGCACCCCACGCGCCTGCAGTACGTCGAGTTCTTCAGTAAGTTCTACGAAGGCGGCGGGCGCAACTTCACACCGTTCTCGCTGCGCAGGAAGTCTTTGGTGCTGCACCCGTCACAGGGTCGGCCGGAAGGAGGAACCGGGTCGTGAACGACGTGATACTGGGCTTATCCGGGATGGGGGGGCTCGAGTGGGCCTACTTCGGCGCCGCACTGGCGGCGATCGGAGGAGGCATCGGCTCGGCCATCGGCATCACGACCATCTCCAACACGGCCGCCGGGATCATCTCCGAGGAACCCGAGAAGTTCGGCAAGGTCCTCCCGCTGATCGCGATGCCGGGCACGCAGGGCATCTACGGGCTGATCACCGCGCTGCTCGTGCTCATCTTCTTCGGGTTCTTCGAGGGCCCGCCGGACCTGAGCGTCGCCGAGGGGCTGCGCATCTTCTTCTCGTGCCTGCCGGTCGCGTTCATCTGCCTGTTCAGCGGCATCTACCAGGGTGCCGCAGCCGTCGGCGCGGCGGGCATGGTGGCCAGGCGCGAGGAGGACGCCGGCAAGGCGCTCATCCTGCCCGCGCTGGTCGAGACGTACGCGGTGTTCTCGCTCATCGTGACGATCCTCCTGCTCCTGCTCGCCTCCCAGGCCGCCGGAGCGTGAGAGGTGGCGCTGGCGGACATACTCGAACGGATCCACTCGGACGCCCGCAGGGAGGCGGCGGCGATGGTGCAGTCCGCCCGGCACGCCGCCGAGGAGCGGGTCCGTGAGGCCGAGGCGAGGGCGGCGGCCGAGAAGGAGGCCGCGGTGTCGCGCGCGAGGGCGGAGGCCGACGCCGAGGCGCGCACGATGCTGGCCGGGGCCAGGCTGCGCGCGCGGGACCGGGCGGTGGCCGAGCGCAGGCGGGTGGTCGAGCACGCGCTGTCCGAGGCCGTCCGCGAACTGGACGCCCTGCCCGACGACGCCTATGTCGCGCTGCTCGCGGCCGGCGTGGCGAGAGGTGCTCGCGGCGGGGAGCGCGTGCTGATCGCACCCGCCGACGCCGCGCGGCTCGACGGCAGGCTCGCGGAGGCCGTGCGGGCCGCGGGAGGGCCCGAGGTGACCGTCGCGCGGGAGCCCGCGCCCGTGGAGCGGGGCGTGATGCTGGAGGGGTCGCGCATGCGCGTCGAGGTGTCGCCCGCGGCGATGGTGCGGGCAAGGTCCGAGGAGCTGACGGCCAAGGCGGCCGAGGTGCTCTTCGGCGAGGAGGGATAGCCGGGATGTTCGCGCGCGCGATAGGCGACCCGCTGCGCTACGGCTACGCCGTCGGGCGCGTGCGCGTGCTCGAGGCCCGCCTGCTCGGGCGGAGCACCTACGAGAGGCTGGCGGACGCCCCTGCGTTCGAGGACCAGAAGCGCATCCTCTCCGAGACCGTCTACGGCGGCCTGCTGGAGCGGGCCCACACCTCGGTGGACGTCGAGCTGGCGCTGGACCGCGCCCTGGAGGAGCTGTACGTGGACCTCCTGGAGCGCTCGAACCTGCCCGAGCCCTTCGTGTCCCTGCTGCGCGTGCAGCACGACTACGACAACCTGAAGGCCAAGCTGCGCGCCGAGGCGCTCGGCATCCCCATCGACGAGATGCTCGAGCCGCTCGGGCGGGTCCCGGCGGAGGCGTTCGGCCCGACCGGTCGCCTCACCGGACGGCTGGCCGAGACCGAGGCGGCGGCGCGCGCCTCGGCGGCCGGCCCGGACGGGCAGCTGATGCCCGAGATCGCCGACCGCGTCGTGGACGCCGCGATGCTGACCGACATGCGGCTGAACGCCGAGGAGTCGGGCAGCGCGTTCCTGCGCGACCTGGTGCGGCTGCTGATCGACTCGGGGAACGTGAGGGTCTTCGTCCGCGGGCGGGCCCGCGAGCTCACCGCGGCCGCGGTGTGGCCGATGCTCCCCGAGGGCGGCTCTCTCGAGCGCCGCGACCTGGCGGCGCTCTACCGGCTGCCGCTGCCCGAGGCCGTCGAGCGGCTCGCGCGTGCCGGGGAGCTCAGGCGGGCCTCGGTCGAGAAGCTCGTCGACCCGGAGCGCACCGACGTCGCGCTCGACACCGAGCTCGCGCGCTTCCTGCACCGCGCCCACCGCATCGCGGTCGGGCCGGAGCCGGTGCTGGCGTACGTGATGTCGATGCGATCGCAGAACCAGGCCGTCCGCACCCTGCTGCTGGGGAAGCTCGCCGGCGTGAGCGTGGACGTGCTTCGCGGACGCATGAGGGAAACGGTCGTGTAGGCGATGAGGATCGCGGTGCTGGGAGACAGGACGAGCGTAGCGGGGTTCAGGCCGCTGGGCATCGCCGTGTTCCCGGCCGAGACGGCCGAGGAGGCGCGGGAGGCCTGGCCGCGCCTGGTCGCGGGCGAGTACGGCGTCGTGCTGGTGACCGAGCCGGCATACGAGGCGGTGGCCGATCTGGCGGCCGAGGTGGTGGACAGGCCCGTCCCGGCGGTGACGGTGATCCCCGGCGCGGGCAGAGCGGCCGGGGTGGGGCAGGCCAAGCTGGACGATGCGATAGTGCGGGCGCTCGGGACGACGGCGTTCGTCAAGGAAGAGGAAGACTGATGGAGCAAGGCAAGGTGGTCAAGGTCGCGGGGCCCCTGGTCATCGCCGAGGGGCTGGCCGGCTCGAAGATGTACGACCTCGTGCGCGTGGGCGACGAGGGCCTCATGGGCGAGATCATCGAGATGCGCGGGGAGCGCAGCTCGATACAGGTCTACGAGGAGACCGAGGGCCTGCGCCCCGGCGACCCCGTCGTCTCCACCGGCGCGCCGCTCTCGGTCGAGCTCGGGCCGGGCATGCTCGGCGGCGTCTACGACGGCGTGCAGCGCCCGCTGGACGCTCTGGAGGCCCGCTCGGGCTCCTTCCTCGAGCGCGGCGTTCATGCGCCGGGTCTGGATCGCGAGGCGCAGTGGCTCTTCGCCCCCGCCGCCGAGGTGGGCGAGCGCCTGCGCGGCGGCGACGTCATAGGGGTGGTGCAGGAGAACGAGGTCATCAGCCACCGCGTCATGGTGCCCCCGGGGCTCTCCGGCGTGCTGGAGTCGATCCGGGGCGGCACGCACACGGTCACCGACACGGTGGCGGTCCTGAACACCGGCGACGGCCGCACCGAGGAGCTCACGATGATGCAGCGCTGGCCGGTGCGCATCCCGCGCCCGTACGGGCGCAAGGTCTCGGCGGACCGCCCGCTGGTGACCGGCACCCGCGTGATCGACACGTTCTTCCCGTGCGTGCAGGGCGGCGCGGCGTGCATCCCCGGGCCCTTCGGTGCCGGCAAGACCGTCACCCAGCACCAGATCGCCAAGTGGTCCAACGCCGAGATCGTGGTCTTCATCGGCTGCGGTGAGCGCGGCAACGAGATGACCGACGTGCTCATGGAGTTCCCCGAGCTCGTCGACCCGTACTCCGGCCAGCCGCTCATGAGGCGCACCGTGCTCGTCGCCAACACGTCGAACATGCCCGTGGCCGCTCGCGAGGCCAGCGTGTACACCGGCGTCACCATGGCCGAGTACTTCCGCGACATGGGCTACAACGTCGTGCTGCAGGCCGACTCCACGTCGCGCTGGGCCGAGGCGATGCGCGAGATCTCCGGGCGCCTCGAGGAGATGCCCGGCGAGGAGGGCTTCCCGGCCTACCTCGGCACCCGGCTGGCGGCCTTCTACGAGCGGGCCGGGCGCGTGGTGTGCCTCGGCGGCCCGGTGCCGGGTCACGAGCGCCACGAGGCCGAGGACGGCGAGCGCGTCTACGACGCCTCGCCCGCCGACGGCCACGAGCGCCTCGGCTCCGTCACCGTCATCGGGTCGGTCTCGCCGCCCGGCGGCGACCTGTCCGAGCCGGTCGTGCAGAACACGCTGCGGGTCGTGAAGACCTTCTGGGCGCTGGAGGACCGCCTGGCGTACGAGCGGCACTTCCCAGCGATCAACTGGCTCGTCTCCTACTCCCTGTATCTGGACAAGGTCTCGGCATACTGGTCGCAGCAGGTCTCGCCGGCCTACCGCCGGCGGCGCGACGAGTGCATGGCGATCCTGCAGCGCGAGAGCGAGCTGGTGGAGATCGCCCGGCTCGTGGGCGTCGAGGCGTTGTCCGCGGAGGAGCAGATCATCATGGAGGTCGCCAAGTCGATCCGCGAGGACTTCCTGCAGCAGAACGCCTTCCGCGACGACGACCAGTTCACGTCGCTGGCCAAGCAGGACAGGCTGCTGGAGCTCATCCTGCGCTTCCACGTCAAGGCGATCGAGGCGCAGGCGGGCGGCGCCGCGCTGGCGGAGATCTTCGCGGCTCCGGTGCGCGAGCGCATCGCGCGCTTCAAGTACGCCGAGGAGGACGAGGCCGAGCGGCTCTTCGCCGAGATCTCCTCCGACATCGACACGCAGGTCGTGGGCCCCGGGACCGAAGAGGCCTACGCGATGGCCGGGGGGGAGGCGTAGATGGAACGCGAGTACATGACCACCCGGGACATCGTCGGCCCGCTGCTGCTGGTGGAGGACGTGTCCGGCGTCGCCTACGGCGAGCTCGTGGAGCTCGAGTTCCCCGACGGCACGCAGAGCCTCGGTAACGTGCTGGAGGTCACCGAGGACGTCGCGCTCGTGCAGGCCTTCGCCGGCACGCGCGGCTCGAACCCGTCGCAGACCAAGGTGCGCTTCCTGGGCCGCGGGCTCACCCTCGGGGTGAGCCGCGACATGCTCGGCCGCGTCTTCGACGGCCTGGGCCGCCCGCGCGACGGCGGGCCCGAGATCATCGCCGAGGACCGGCGCTCCATCTACGGCAGCCCCATCAACCCGACCGCGCGCGACTTCCCCGACGACTTCATCCAGACCGGCGTCAGCTCCATCGACGGGCTCAACCCGCTGGTGCGCGGGCAGAAGCTGCCGATCTTCTCGGGTTCCGGCCTGCCGCACAACCAGCTCGCCGCCCAGATCGCGCGGCAGTCCGGCGTGCTGGAGCGCAGCGACGACGCGCAGCGCGCGGGGAGCAAGGTCCCCGGCGCCTTCGCCGTGGTGTTCGCGGCGATGGGCATCACCTTCGAGGACGCCGACTTCTTCATCAGCGAGTTCCGCAACACCGAGGCGATCGAGCGCGCCGTGCTCTTCCTCAACCTCGCCGACGATCCGGCCGTGGAGCGCATCGCCACGCCGCGCATGGCGCTGACCACCGCCGAGTACCTCGCCTACGAGCTCGACATGCACGTGCTGGTCATCCTGACCGACATGAGCTACTACGCCGAGGCGCTGCGCGAGGTCTCCGCCGCGCGCAAGGAGGTCCCCGGGCGCCGCGGCTTCCCCGGCTACATGTACACCGACCTGGCGACCATCTACGAGCGCGCCGGGCGCGTGAAGGGCCGCGCCGGCTCCATCACGCAGATACCGATCCTCACCATGCCCGAGGACGACAAGACCCACCCGATCCCCGACCTGACCGGCTACATCACCGAGGGCCAGATCATCCTGGACCGCAGCCTGCACCGCCGCGGCGTCTACCCGCCGGTGGCGGTCCTGCCGTCGCTCTCGCGCCTCAAGCAGAAGGGCATCGGCCCCGGCAAGACCCGCGAGGATCACGCCGACCTGTCCAACCAGCTCTTCGGCGCGTACGCGCGCGGCATCCAGGCCAAGGAGCTGGCGGTCATCCTCGGTGAGGCGGCGCTCTCCGATACCGACAAGGCGTTCTCGAGCTTCGCCGACGCGTTCGAGGAGCGCTTCATCGCCCAGGGCGAGCACGAGGACCGCGACGTTGCCGAGACCCTGCGGATAGGCTGGGAGCTCGCCGCGATGCTGCCGGTGACCGAGCTCAAGCGCATCAAGGACGAGTACGTCGAGCGCTACCTGCCGACCAAGCACGGCGCCGAGGGGCTCGAGTACCCCTCGCAACTCGTCGGCCCGGCCACCGGCACGCTGGCCGAGGGCACGATATCGACCGAGGGGGCGTAGTGCGTGAGCCCGGTGGCTTGGCTGGCCGTCGCGGCGCTGCTGCTGGTGCTGGCCGTGCTGCAGCTCATCGGGCAGCGTGCGTTGCGGCGCCTGGGCTTGCGTCCGAACAGGACGGTGACCGCGATCCGCGTGCTCAACTACCTCGCGGTCCTCGGCATCCTGGCCTACGCGCTGTGGCGGGTGACCCGGCCGTGAGCCGCTGTCCGAGAAGGGGGAGGCGCTGATGCCGGCGCTGCGCGTCAACCCCAACCGCATGGAGCTGCTCAAGCTGCGCCGGCGCACCGCCGTGGCGCAGCGCGGCCACAAGCTGCTCAAGGACAAGCTCGACGAGCTGATGAAGGAGTTCCTCGAGCGCGTCGGGGAGACGAGCAGGCTGCGCCGCGACGTCGAACGCGAGCTGAACGCGGCGTACGGCTGGATCGCGGTCGCGCGGGGCGAGACCGGCCGGGCGCTGCTGGCCCAGGCGCTGTCCTCCGGCGAGCCCGCCGACGTGCTGACCGTGACCGAGCGCAGCCTGATGAGCGTGCGCATCCCGGTCTTCACGCTGGCGCCGCTGCGCGTGCCGGGCGGCTATTCGCTGCTGAGCACGCCCGCCGTGCTCGACGTGGCGCTGGACCGCCTCGCGGCCGTCGCGCCCAGGCTGGTCGAGCTGGCCGAGCGCGAGAAGGCCATCGAGCTGCTCGCCGGGGAGATCGAGCGCACCCGCCGCCGCGTCAACGCGCTCGAGCACGTGCTCATCCCCCAGCTGCAGGAGACCATCCGCTCCATCCAGATGAAGCTGGAGGAGGCGGAGCGCGGAAACCTGACGCGGCTGATGAAGGTCAAGGAGATCATCGCGGCGCAGGAGAAGCGGTAGCGTCCGTCGGGCCGGCGGCGGGGACACTGCGCTCACGGTCCCCGCCGGGGTGGGCCGGCGGCGGGGACGCTGCGCTCACGGTCCTCGCCGGGGCCCCCTGGCGGCTTCGCCGCCCTCCCCGGCTGCGGAGTGTTCGCTTCGGTCCCCGCCGCCGGCCTCCCGTGCACGCCGCCTCCGCGGTCCCCGCCGCGCGTCCGCGCCCGTCCGATGTGACCGGTGTCACACCGCGCGATGTCGCTAAAGTGCCAGGTCACAGTGCCCGATAACGAGATTGTCAGGACAAAGGTGCCTGATGGACGCGGTTCCCATCCGGTGGCGCCCCTCCACTCGGGAACCGCGTCCCACCCCAAGGCCTCGGCGGAAGCGCCGGGGCCTTGGAGCGTCTCGGGCGTGCGGCGGCGAGGAGCGCGGTGACGGCGGGAGCGCGGCCGGCGGCGCAGGCGGCGGGACGTGCCGGAGGGCTAGCTGGTCTGGCCGGTGAACTCGAACCCGTCCAGCAGCAGCGCCGGCACGAGTGCCGACTCGCCGGCCTCCCCCACGTGCTGGCGTACGTCGCCGATGCCGGCGACCTCGCCGAGCGCCTCGATCACGCCCTGCGTGAACCGCAGGTTCTTCAACGGGCGCGTCAGGGCGCCGCCCTCGATGAGGAAGGTCCCGTCGCGGGTCATGCCGGTCAGCAGGACCTTGACCGGGTCCTCGACGTTGACGTAGTGGAAGCGCGTGACGTAGACGCCGCGGTCGACCGAGGCCAGCAAGGCGTCCTCGGTGGTCTCGCCGGGCGCCATCTCGAGGTTGAGGGGGTAGGGGCCGAACGCGTTCGGAGCCGGCAGCGCGTGCCCGGTGTTCTTCCGGCCCGTGCGGGCGGCCCAGTACGAGTCCGTCACCGGTGCGACGGCCACGCCGCGCTCCACCAGGGGCGTGCGGCGCTTCGGCACGCCCTCGAAGTCGAAGGTCGCGCCGAGTGCCTCGGGCGCGAGCGCGTCGTCGGCGATCGTCACGGTCTCCGACATCACGCGCTCGCCGAGCCGGCCGGTCATGAACGAGCTGCCCTCCTCGACGGACTTCGCCGAGAAGCCGGTGTAGGCGAGGAACTGCAGGATCGTCGAGACCGCCTCGGGAGCGAGCAGGACCGTGTAGCGGCCGGGGGCGAGGTCGCCGGGCTCCTCGGAGCGCGAGGCGAGGTCGGCCGCCTGGGCGCCGAGGGCCTCGGGCGCGAGGCCGGCGGCATCGCTGCCGGTGAACGACGCCCAGCCCGACCCGCCGGCGGTCCCCATGGAGAGCACGGTCGCTCGCACGTCGGTCAGCGGCGCCGAGGTGGAGACGCCCAGCGAATTGGCGACCGCGACCACGCGCACCTCGCGCTGCACCGTCCCGGCAGCGGTCAGCCCGCGTTCGGCGGACTGCGCGACGATGCCGGCCACCGCACGCGCCCGCTCCTCGGGGCCGAACCCCTCGGTGGCCGCCGAGAAGCGCTCGACGCGCTCGATCGGCTCCGGACCCGGGAGCCCGGGGAAGCCTTCGTCCTCCGGCGCGAGCCGCGCGAAGGCCACCGCGCGCTCGCAGGCCTCGCGCAACCCGTCCTCGTCGACGCGGTTCGTGGCCGCCACGCCCTGCCTCTTGCCGAGCACGGCGCGCACCGAGACCTGGACGTCGCGCTCCTCGACGTTCTGGTGGATGCGGTTGCCCGCGAAGCGCGTGTACGCCGAGGAAGAGGCCAGCACGATCGCCTCGGCCTGCTCCGCCCGCGTCGCCCGCACCGTCGAGGCGGCCAGCTCCGCGATCCGTGCCTCGTCGAAGCGCTCGCTCATCTGCCCACCCCCACCTGCACGTCGCGGAAGCGGGCGGGCGCGGCGCCATGCGCCACGTGGGCGACCTGCATCGGCTCGCCCTTGCCGCAGTTCGCGAGCCCCCACACGCGCCAGTGCTCCCGCGAGCACACCGCGTCGCAGGCGTTCCAGAACCTCGGCGTGATGCCGGTGTAGTTGGGCTTCTTCACCATCCGCGTGAGCCTGCCGCTCTCGACCAGCCAGCCGATCTCGCAGGCGAACTGGAAGTTCAGGCGCTTGTCGTCGATGGACCACGAGTTGTTGGTCTCGACGTAGAGGCCGTCTTGTGTGTCGGCGATGAGATCCGGCAGGCTCCACTGGCCCGGCTCGAGGCTCACCGTCGTCATCCGGACGAGCGGGATGCGGTTCCAGCCGTCGGCGCGCATGCAGCCGTTGCTCGCCCGCCCGATGGCCGGCGCGCTCTCGCGGCTCGAGAGGAAGCCCGCGAACAGCCCCCGGTCCACGATGTGGTCGCGCTGCGCCGGCACACCCTCGTCGTCGTAGGCGAAGGAGCCCAGCGAGCCGGGCACGGTGGCGTCGGCGGTGACGGTGACGTGCTCGGAGCCGTAGCGAAGGGAGCCGAGGTCCTCCGTGCTCAGGAAGGACGTGCCCGCGAAGGCGGCCTCGTCGCCCAGCACGCGGTCCAGCTCGCTAGGGTGCCCGATCGACTCGTGCACCTGCAGCCCCAGCTGGCTGCCGTCGACGATGAGCGTGGTGACGCCGCTCGGGCACTCCTCGGCGGACAGCAGCGCCGCGGCCTCCTCGGCCACCCGAGGAGCGTTGCCGACGAGGTCCAGCCCGCGCACGAACTCGTAGCCGGCCTGCGCCCAGCCGCCCCCGTGCGAGTTCGGGTAGCTGCGCGGCAGCACCTCGCCCTCGGCCACCGCGTAGGCCACGATGCCGCCGCCGCTGTGCGTGGTGCGCTGCTCGATGAAGCTGCCCAGCGTGGAGGCGAAGTGCTTGTGCACCCGCTGGAAGTCCATGTGGGCGCGCGAGACCTTGACCGCCTCCTGCCCGCGCAGCGCCTCGTCGGCCGCGAGCAGCACCGCGAGCTTGTCCTCCAGGCTCACCGCGAACGGGTCGACCTCGCAGGCCGACTCCCAGGCGTCCTCGTACGCCTCGACCGGCGCGAGCGCGACGCGCCTGCCGCCCACGCCGGCGGAGGCCTTGGCGATGGCGACCGCCGCGCGCGCCACGCGCACGGCCTCGGCCTCGGTCATCTCCGCCGAGGAGGAGAAGCCCCAGGCCCCGTCGGCGATGACGCGCACGCCGAAGCCGACCGAGGCGGCGGATCCGATCGCGTCGACGCGTCCCGAACGGACCGAGACGTTCTCCTGCTCGGTCTGCACGACCCTCACGTCGGCATAGGCGGCCCCGGCGGCGGTGGCCGCGTCCAGGCACTCGGTCAGGAATCGCCTCACGGCGTCAGCTGCACGCCGGTGGTGTGGTTGGCGTTGGCGGGGATCTGTGAGATGCCGATCGGCGCGCCGAGGCGGGGCTGCCACGCGTAGCGGCGCGCTCCCGCGTAGTCGAGGCGCTCGGCCAGCCGGCTCACCTTGACGAAGTCGCCGGTCCTCGGCGCGTGCAGGAAGTAGCCGCCGCCGATGTAGAGGCCGACGTGGTGGATCGGGTTGCCGAAGAAGACCACGTCGTTGGCGTGCAGGTCGGTGGGCAGGACCGGCGTGCCCAGCGCGAACTGGCTGCCCGAGTAGTGCGGCAGCGTGACGCCGTGCTGGCGGAAGACGTAAAGGATCAGGCCCGAGCAGTCGAAGCCGGCAGGCGTCTCGCCTCCCCACAGGTACGGGACGCCGTGGTAGGCCAGCGCGGTCTCCACGGGGCTGCCCGGCGAGACGTCCACGCCCATCTTCTCGGCGCTGGCGAGGATCTGCTGCAGCAGCGCGATGTCGGCGAGCTGACGGCGGGCGGCCTCGGCATCCAGCAGCTCGAGCAGGTCGGCCTGGGCGCCGGCGAGCATCTCCTGGCGTTCCTGGATGCGCATCATGATCTCGAGCTGGCGGGCCTTAAGATCGAACTCGAGCGCCTGGGCCAGCGTCTCGGCGTCCTTGAGGTCGCGCGTGTATGCCTCGATCTGATCCTTCTGGGCTTGCAGCATCGCCGCGACCTCGGCGTCCTTGACGCCGATCTGGTTGAGGAAGCGCAACCGCGCGAAGAAGTCGCCGACGGACTTGGAGGCCAGCAGCACCTCGATGGCCGCGAAGCCGGTGCCGCCCCCGCGGTAGATCGTCTTGGCGCGGGCCTCGAGCAGCTCGTTCTGGATGTCGAAGGCCTGCTTGGCCTTCTCGAGGTCCTCCTCGCTCAGCTCCAGGCGCTTCTCGGTGGCGCGCAGCCGGTCGACGGCCTCGTTGTAGGCCTCGGCGGCCAGCGCCAGCTCGCGGTCGAGCTCGTCGAGCTGCGCCATGAACTCGTCCAGGCGCGCCTGGCGCCTGGCCAACTCCTCGCGGAACTCCCTGGTCTGCTCGTCCTCGGGCACCGGCAGTGCCGAGGGGTCCTCGGGAGCCCTGCGGGTGCCGCTGTCCGGCGCCGGGGTGCTCGGCGAGGGCGAAGGCGGCGGCGTGCTCGGGGAGGGAGCGGGGGTGGAGCCGCCGCCGGGCGGCTGGGGCGCGGGCTTGGGCGCCGGAGGCTCCGGCGTGGTCGTGGCGGTGACCGAGGCGGTGGGCTCGGCGAAGGCCGGGATCGTGCCGAGGGTCAGCGACACCAGCAGGGCGATCGAGACCGTCCTGGTCGCGCTACCCCTGAGGAACCCGGTTCGCATAGATCCCTTCCAGTCGCGCCGCGTCCGTCGTCACCGGCCAACGCCGGCGGTGCAATGAACAATCATACCAGGTACTGCCTGTACCTTCCAACCGCACGTCCCTCTCACCAGGCGTTCTCGTGCGGCGCGCCCTCAGCTGTCGGCGCCGTCATCCTACCTTCCACTTGTGGGCAACTTGTGTCTTTCCCAAGTTCGGCTTCCGGAGGCGGCGCGAAGCGCATCCGCTCGCGCTCTCGAGAACCGCTCGGCGGCCTCGGCGAGACCGTCTCCGGCGTGCAGGTAGCGCATCGCCGTCTGCATCTGGGTCCAGCCGTGGATCTCCATCACCTCTCGCACCGTCGCTCCGGATCGCAGGTACAGCGTCGCGCTCGTGTGACGCAGGTCGTGGAAGCGCAACCTCGCCGGCAGTCCCGCGCGTGCGACGGCGGGCTTGAAGACGCGGGCGCGGAAGGTGTCGAGGTCCAGCGGCGCCCCGTTGGGCCGCGGGAAGACGAGCGCCGGATCGCTTCGCGGGCAGTGCGCCCCCCAGTCGAGGAGCGTCTCGACGACGTGCGGCGGCAGCGGGACGGTGCGGCCCGCGCCGGTCTTGGTACAGCGCTGCAGCCGGTCGCGGTAGAAGGACTTGTCGATGCGCGCGGTGCGCGCGGACAGGTCGAGGTCGTGCCAGGTGAGCGCTCGCAGCTCGCCGGCCCGCACGCCCACGCCCGCCGCGAAGGCGACCATGGGGCGGTAGAACGGCGGCAGGGCTGCGAGCAGCGCCTCGACCTGCACCGGCGTGAGAACGCACCGCTCGTCCGCGGGCCGGGCGGAGGCCTCGAACCAGGGGGAGGGGTCGGCTGGAAGCGTCCCGATGCGGTGGTGCCAGCGCAGGCAGGCGCGAAGCGGCACGAGGATGTTGGAGACGCGCTTGGCCGTAAGCCCGCCGGTGCCCAGCGCGATCGAGAGCCGCGCGACGGCCATGCCGTCGATCGCGCACAGCGGCACGGCGGCGAACGCGGGCGCGAGATGCCTCCGGTAGGCGCTCTCGTAGTCCGCGCGCGTGGAAGCGCGCAGCGGCCGGGCGCCCGAGGACCGGTAGGCGAGCCACAGCTTCCAGGCCTCGGCGAAGGTGAGGTCGGCGGGCCCGGCGGGCGTGGAGGGCCCGGCGGTTCCGGCGGCAGGCGGGATGTCGGCGGAGTGCGGCACGGGGCCGAGGGTAGCGGGGAGGGCTTACCGGGGTCTGACTCCTCGGGCGGCTGAACGCGAAGAGTGTGCGATGAGAGAATGTTCAGAGCATTGTCGCCGATACACACCGATACACACTCATGCTAGACTCGATGCGTGTACAAGCGCATCAACATCACCCTTCCCGAGGACATCCTCGCTTCTGCCGACGAGTACGCCCGCCGGCACCGATACACGCGCAGCGCCCTGATCGCTGAGGCCCTCACTTCGTTCACCGAGGGGGGGATGGCGCGGGAGGCGGTCGCTCCCTACGCGCCGGTGGCCGAGCCGCGGCGCGGAGCCGAAGGCCGCTTGGATCTCGCGTCCGTCGAGGCGCTGCTGCGCGCGTTCTTCTCCGCGCGCGACGACGTCGAGGCGGCGTGGGTGTTCGGGAGCGTGGGGGAGGGGACGGCGGGACCCGTATCCGACGTCGACGTCGCCGTGCTGCCGGCCGGCGAGCGGGACGCCGAGGCGCGCTGGGCGCTGCGGTCCGACCTGATGAGCCGGCTGCCGGGTGTCCTCGGCGTACAGCGTGTGGATGTGGCGGTGCTGCCCGATGCCGGCGTGCCGCTGACGCACCGCGCGGTGGTGCGGGGGAGCCGCGTGTACGGGGAGCGCAGCCGGGCGGCGGCGGAGGCCGAGATCGCGGCCATGCGCGAGTACTCGGACTTCCGCGAGGTCTCGAGGATGCTCGACCGGCGACTTAGCGAGAGGCTGGGGCTGTGAGGGAGCTCGACAGGGAGGCGCTGCGCGAGCGGCTCGACAGGGTGGTCGTGGAGACGGATGCGATCGCCGCGAGGCTTCCGGCGTCGGCTACTGAGTACGCCTCGCAGGAGGCGGAGAGCCTCCGCTACGAGCTCGAGCACCGCCTGTTCATCGCGCTGCAGGCGATGCTCGACGCGGCCGCGCACGTCGCGGTGACGCAGGGAGCGCGCCCGATCGAGACGTACGGCGACGCGATCGAGGCGCTGGTCCGCCTCGGCATCGTCGAGGAGGAGCTCGGCCGGGCGCTCGTCGCGGCGAGCGGGCTGCGCAACGCGCTGGCGCACGAGTACCTGCGGCTGGACCACACGCGCGTCTATGAAGCGCTTCGGGGAGCGCGGGAGCTGAGGCGCTTCGCGCGCCGGCTCTGGGAGTGGGCGACGCGGTAGCGGGCGGTTTGCCTGAACGCCCGGGTGACGTATAATCGGGTTAGGGTTTGTACGTCAGGAGGCAGGCGATGCACACGAAACTGACGCTACGTCTCGACGACCGCCTCGTCAGCAAGGCGAAGCGCTACTCGGACCGGTCAGGCAAGTCCGTCTCGCAGCTCGTAGCGGACTACTTCGAACTGATCGAGGCGGACGTGGACGTCCCGGGAACCGAGCTGACGCCCCGCGTGCGCGCGATGATCGGATCCCTGAAGGGAGCCACCGTGTCGGAGGAGGACTACCGCCGGCACCTCGAGGAGAAGTACCGGTGAGGGTGGTCTTCGACACGGATGTCGTGCTTGACGTCCTCCTTGACAGGGAGCCGCACGTGGACGTCGCGTCCAAGCTCTTCGCTCTGGTCGACAACGGGCGTATCGAGGGCATGATCTGCGCGACGACGGCGACCACCATCCACCACATCGCCGCCAAGAGCTTCGGGAGTCGGCGGGCGGTGACGCTGGTGCGGGATCTCCTGGGCCTGTTCGATGTCGCCCCGGTCGACCGAGACGTCCTCGACCGCGCACTCGACCTTCGTATGACCGACTACGAGGATGCCGTCCTGCACGAATCAGCCCAAGCCGCCGGCGCAACCGCCGTCGTGACACGCGACGGCCTCGACTTCGCCCAGGCAACGATGCCTGTCCTGGCACCGCTCGAGCTGCTCGCGGCGATAGCTGCGAAGGGCGCGTAGGGAACGCCCCGCGCCGGACGCGTTGAGGGCGATCATGCTGTCGATCCGGCAGGTCGCGGCGCAGGCGCGGATCAGTCATGTCGCCGCCGCGGACGCACTCGACGGGCTCGTGCAGCTCGGCGTGGTCGCGGTCACGGTGACAGGCAGGTCCCGTGTCCACTGGCTGGAGCGGCGGAGCCTCATCGCCCGCGACCTCGTGCTGCCCGCCTTCGCCGCGGAGGATGCCTCGTTCGACCGTCTCGCGGCCGAGCTGAGGGCCGTCATTCCGCCGCAAGTGCGATCCGCCGTGCTGTTCGGCAGCTACGCGCGTGGCGATCAGACGCCCGAGAGCGACATCGACCTGCTGATCGTCGCCGACGACGAGCGGTCTCTGCAGCAGAGCCTTCGCGCGTTCGATGACCGCGCCGCGGAACTGCACGCCGGATTCGGCGCGAGCGTGTCAGTGTCCGGCTATACGATGGACCGAGCGAGATCCCTCCTCGCCGAGGGCGACAACCTGATGACGGGTGTCGTCCGCGACGGTGTGTCGGTGGCGGGGACGCCGCCGGCGGAGTGGGGGTCAATCGATGAAGGTGCGGAGGACTGAACGTCGGGGGAGACGCGTTGAGGGCATCATCACGGGGACGTCGGCTTGAGGGCAGCGGCGCGATAGAGTGCGGGGAGGGTAATGTGACGGAACGCAGACTTCGCCTCGACACCTCTTCTGCGGTTGCGACGCCCCGCCTGGTGGTATCGTTTGAGCGGACCAGGAGGTGAACTGAAGTGTGTGCGCAGGGAATCACATCCGACCCGAACGTGATGATGGGTAAGCCCGTCGTTGACGGCACCCGGGTCACCGTGGAGTCCATTCTTGAGGATATTGGCGCCGGCGAGTCGATCGAGCAGGTTCTCGAGGCTCACCCGCGTCTCACCCGAGAAGGCGTGCTCGCTGCGGTGCGCTTCGGCGCCGAGGCATTGAAGGCGGATGTCACGTACCCGACACCCAAGTCGGTCGCGTGAAGATCTTGGCGGATGAGGGCGTCGAGGCCCAAGTCGTCGGCCGGCTAAGGGCTGAGGGCCATGATGTCGAGTACGTGGCTGAGTTGACCGGGGGTAGAGACCGAGATCGAGCCGGTCAGGGGTATTGCATCGCTGATGAGGCCGTGGTAGATTACTCACCCGCGGCCGGGCCGCGAACAGGATATTGCGGGGTGGAGCAGTCTGGTAGCTCGTCGGGCTCATAACCCGAAGGTCGTCGGTTCGAATCCGGCCCCCGCTACCAAAGAACATGCAGGTCGGAGCCGAGAAGTGGCTCCGGCCTTCTTGTTTGCCCGAAGGCCACGGTCTCTCTGGTCATCCCAGTGAAGGAGTCCCGTCCCCCACGCACATCCCTGTCGACTCTCATCGTGAGGCTCTCAGTCTCCGGGCGACTCTGCCTGCCATCTTGGGGGCGGGTGGTAGCATGGATAGCGTGTGCTACCAGATCTTGGAGGCGGGGGAGTGGACAAGTCGCTTGGCTCGCAGTGGGGGAAGTGGGATCTTCATTTCCACACCCCAGCGTCCTTCGACTATCTGGGCAAGGCCGCGACCAGCAAGGGCATCGTTGATGCTTTGGTGAGTTCTGGCATCGTTGCGGTCGCGATCACAGATCATCACACAATAGATGTCCGGGGCATCAAGGAGATACGCGAAAGAGGCAAGGGCCGGCTGACAGTGTTTCCCGGCCTCGAGCTACGTTGCGAACTCGGCGGCAAGCTGGCCGTTCACTACATCGGCCTGTTTCCCGAGAACGCCGATCTGGACAGTCTCTGGACCAGCCTCCAGGGGAATCTCGAGCTGACGCCTGCTGATCTACAGGGCAAGAAGGACGAAGAGATCTACGTTCCATTCGAAAAAGGTGCGACCCACATACACAAGCTGAGTGGTCTCGTCTTCGTACATGCGGGAACGAAGTCGAACTCGTTCGAGAGCATTCCGAACAATGATGCCTTCAAGCGGGCATTCAAGACAGATGCCCTGCGAAATCAGATTGACCTATTCGAGATCGGCAAGGAGGCGGATGAGGCGGAGTATCAGACCATCGTCTTCCCTTCGGTGAAGAAGACGATTCCTCTCCTCGTCGCTTCCGACAACCACGACGTCGCCGCCTATGACCCTACTGGTCTGTCCTGGATTAAGGCTCTTCCCACTTTCAGAGGCCTCCGACAGTTGCTCAACGAACCAAGAAGCAGAGTCTGCAACGCCGGGAGTCCGCTGATCTTGTCGAGGGTTGATCAGGACAAGACCCGGTACATGAAGGAGATCGAGTTCAGCCGGACGGGCGCGAAGACTACTGACGAACGCTGGTTCGAAGGCGTGCGAGTTCCGTTCAATCCTGGGCTGGTTGCTGTAATCGGCAACAAGGGGAGCGGCAAGAGTGCCCTCACGGACTCACTCGGGCTACTAGGGGATTCGAGGAGTTGCGAGTGTTTCTCGTTTCTCGCCGACCGCACATTCCTTCGCGGAGGCAAGAAGTCGAAGGCGGCAGCGTTCGAGGCAACGGTGACGTGGGTCAGCGGCGACACCGTCAATCGCGGCCTGGCAGAGTCTCCG
>JACUUM010000001.1 GCA_014859305.1 Coriobacteriia bacterium | reverse complement strand
GATCTCGTTGCCCCGGACGGATATCTCGGACTCGAACTGGTCCTCCACCAGCCGCAGCAGGTGGTCGCCGTGCCCGAGGAGATCGGTCATCTCCACCTCGGGAGGCACGACCAGACGGATCTGGGTCGGTTTCAGCACACCCCTGTCCCCGCTTCCTTTCGTGTCGCACCCGGCCCGAGGAGCGTCCGCACTCGCCCGGCGCACCTGTGATTCTACCACTCGGGCTGCTCTTTCCCCGCTCGCAGAGGGTCTCGTCGGCCCCGTCCGGGCCGGTCTCGGCCAGGGTCGGGAGCCGGGAAGACCTCGGCGGTCATGCCGCAGCCGGAGAGTGCGGTCAGGCGAACGCGGACGACCTCGCCTGCCTGCGCTTCCTCTAGCGAGAAACGTACCTTGAGGTAGTCCTCGGATGTGCCTTCGGCCTCGGGGGGACTCAGCGTCTCGACGAGCACGTCCGCGCACCCGCCCAGCCGCGCCGCGCGATACGCGCGCGACAGCCCCTCCGAGGTCCGGCGGAGCACGCGCGAGCGCCGCGCGACCTCCTCGGCGGACATGCGCCCGGGCATGACCGCCGCCGGCGTGCCCGGCCTGGGCGAGTACCGGAAGACGTGCATGCTCGCGAAGCCGACCTCCTCGGCGAGCGCGACGGTCCCGGCGAACTCCTCGGCCGTCTCGCCGGGGAAGCCGACGAGAGCGTCGGTGGTGACCGCGAGGCGCGGGATCGCGTCCCTCGCCGCCGCCACCCGCTGCGCGAACGTCCGGGCGGAGTACCCGCGGCGCATGGCCGCCAGGACGCGGTCGGAGCCCGACTGCAGGGGGACGTGCAGGTGCGGCACGAACGCGCCGACCGAGGAGGCTGCCTCGAGGAACGCGTCGGTGAGGTCGAGCGGCTCGATGCTGGACAGGCGGATGCGTCCGACGCCGGTCGCGGCGACCTCGCGCAGCAGCGCGGGCAACCCGCCGGGGCCGTCGAAACGCCCGACGTTCGTACCCGTGAGCACGACCTCGGCCACGCCGGCGGCCGACAGCGCGGCTACCTCGGCCACCACCCGCTCGAACGGCTCCGAGCGCGGGCCTCCGCGCGCGTCGGGGACGATGCAGTACGCGCAGCGCGCGTCGCAGCCCTCCTGGACCTTGACGAGCGCCCGGGTGCGGAAGGGCGACGGCGCGCCGCCGCCCGCCGGTGCGCGGGACGGTGAGGCGCCGCGGAGGTCCTCGGGCAGGCCGAGGAGCTCCAGCACGCGGAGCGCAACCGCCTCCGGGTCGGGCTCGACGACGACCCGCTCGCCCAGGCTCGCCAGCGCCTCCGCGTCGAGCCTGGCGAGGCACCCCGTCACGACGACGGCCGGTCGCCGCGCGGCGTTCAGCGCCCGGCGGACCGCCTTGCGGACCTTGGCGTCGGCCTCGCCCGTCACGGTGCACGAGTTCACGACCACCACGGCGGCCTCGCCCTCGCGCGAGAGCCGTACCCCCCGCCGCGCCAGTTCGCCGGCGATCCGTTCGCCGCCCGCCTGGTTGACCTTGCAGCCCAGCGTCCTCACCGCGACGACCGCCCGATCGCCGCGCTCCCCGCCGGGCGGGACCCGGGGGACGCCCTCATCCATCACGGCCCCCGAGACCGCCGAGCTCGTGGATCGCCAGCGCCAGCGCCACGATGCCGGCCGTCTCGGTGCGAAGTACGTTGCGACCCAGCGTGACCGGGACGCCGCCCACCGCGGCGAGCCGGGCGACCTCCTCGGCCGTCAGCCCGCCCTCCGGGCCGACCACGACGGCCACCCGGGCGTCGGAGGCCGTCGCGGCGAGCGCGCCGCGGACGCCGCGGCCCTCCGCCTCCTCCCACGGCACGAGCACGGCGTCGAAGCCCCGCAGCGCCTCGAGGACGCCGCCGAGCTCGACGGCGTCCTCCACGCGCGGGACGAACGCGCGTTGCGACTGCTTGGCTGCCTCCGCCGCCACCCGGCGCCACCGCTGCCCGCGCTCCGCGCGCTTACGGGCGTCCAGGCGCACCACCGTGCGGGCGGTCAGCACCGGCAGCACCTCCTCGGCCCCTATCTCGGTGGCCTTCTCGACCACGAGATCCGTCTTCGGCCCCTTGCCCACGCCTTGCACGAGCGTGACGCGGGGCTCGTGGCGCCGCGGCAGCTCCTCCTCCGGCACGGCGGAGAGCCCGGCGCCGACCTCGGCGAGCCGCACGACGACCTCGCGTCCTCCGGGCTCCACGGCCACAAAGCGGTCGCCTGCCCCCAAGCGCAGCACCCGCTGCAGGTGCCACGCGTCGCCGCCGTCGAGCGCGAGCGCGACGGCCTCCCCCGGCGCGGCGGGAGCGCCGGCGGCGAGCGGCGCGGTCAGGAAGAACCGGTGCAGGGACATGGACTGCCGGCCTACGCGGACAGCCACTCGCGCAGGCGCTGCAGCGGGCTCGTCCGCTGCGCGTCGCCGAGCGACTCCCCGAGCTCGCCGAGGAGCTCGCGCTGCCGCTTGCTGAGCTTGCGAGGCACCTCGACGGCCACGTGCACGACCAGGTCGCCCCGGCCGGGGCGGCGCAGCCGCCTCATGCCCTCGCCGCGCACGCGTACCAGGTCGCCGAACTGGGTGCCGGCGGGCACCTCCACGCTCACCTCGCCCTCCAGGCCGGGTACCTTCAGCACCGTGCCCAGGGCCGCCTGGCTGATCGTGACCGAGGCGCGCACGTGCAGGTCGTCGCCCTCGCGGTGCAGGTACTCGTGCGGGGAGACGCGCACCGACACGATCAGGTCGCCGGCCGCCGACCCCCGGATGCCGGCCTCCCCGGCGCCGGGCACCCGGACGCCCATGCCGTCGGCGACGCCGCCCGGCACCTCCACCTCGATGTCCTGGGTGACGCGCGCACGCCCGGAGCCCGCGCAGCGCGCGCACGGCTGGTCGATCACCACGCCCGTCGCTCCGCACGTCGGGCAGGCGGTCACCGTCTCCATCATCCCGAGGAACGTGCGCCGCCCCACCCTGCGCTTGCCCATCCCGTTGCAGTCCATGCAGGTCGCCGCCGAGCCGCCCTCGCCCGCACCGGTGGCGCCGCACGCCTCGCAGGGCGCGTCGCGCGTGACGCGCACCGACTTCGTCGCGCCGGCGGCCGCCTCCTCGAGCGTGACGGTGACCGCGGCCGTCATGTCGCGGCCCTCGGTCCTCGGGCGCTGGGGGGTGAAGCCGCCGAACCCGCCGCCGAAGAACGCCGAGAACACGTCGTCCAGGCCCGCTCCCCCGAAGAGGTCGCCGAGGTCCGGGGCGGCCGCGCGCGGGTCGACGGTGCCGTACCGGTCGTAGACGCGGCGCTTGTCGGGGTCGGACAGCACCTCGTAGGCCTCGTTGATCGCCTTGAACGCCTCCTCCGCGCCGTCGTGGCCGGCGACGTCCGGGTGCGTCTCGCGGGCCTTTCGCCGGAACGCGCGCTTGATCTCGTCCTCGGTCGCCTCGCGCCCGACACCGAGCACGGCGTAGTAGTCCATGGGTGCCAACGGTCTCCTTCTCCGAGAAGCGCGGCTTACGCGGAGCCGCCGAGCGCTTCGCTCAAAGCGTCCGCGACGCAGCGCACCGCGCTCATCGCGCGGGTGTACTCCATCCTCGTCGGCCCGATCACGCACACGGCCCCGTCCGCGCCCGCGCGGCCGTAGTGTGCGGCCACTACGCTGACCTGCTCGAGGCCCTCCGTCGCGTTCTCGGTGCCGATGCTCACCGTCACGCCGTGCCCCTTCATCGCGCCGGAGAGCACCTTCAGCATCGCCAGCCCGTCCTCTATGGTCTCGATGAGGGGACGGACCGCCGAGGCGTCGGCGAACTCCGGCTGGCCAAGCAGCGCCGACGTCCCCGCGTGCCTCAAGCGGGCACGGTCCTGCTCCACCAGACAGTCTCGCACCGCCTCCAGCAGCCGCGCACCCACCCCCTCGGCCAGCGCGGGGCTGAGACCGGGGAGGTCGTCGGAGGCACGGAACCCCTCGAGCGCCTCGTTCAAGAGCCTCTCGAGAACGCTGAGCTCGGCCGCGACGGTCTCCTCGCCGAGGTCGACGTGCCGGTTCCCGACCTGCCCCGCGTCCGTGATGACCACCACCAGGGCGCGCGCGGCCGACAGCGCCACCACGTCGACGCGACGGATCGTCGCCCCGCGGAACCCGGGCGCGACCACGACCGCGGCGTAGTCGGTCAGGCGCGTGAGCAGCGCACTCGTCTCGCGAACCACGTCGTCGATCTCGTCGGCGAGCCTGTGGTAGTGCGCTCGGACGCTCTCGGCCTCCTCGCCGGTCAGGCCCTCGGGCGACGGAGCGACCCCGTCCACGTACACGCGGTAGCCGGAGTCGGTCGGCACGCGTCCGGCGGAGACGTGCGGCTGGTACACGTGCCCGGCGTCCTCCAGCGCCGCCAGCTCGTTGCGCACGGTGGCGGGACTGCAGTCGAGCCGATACGCGTCGACGAGGTGCTTCGACCCGACGGGCTGGGCGCTGCGGATGTACTCGCTCACCAGGGCGGAGAGCACGATCCGCCTTCGTTCGTTCAGCATCAGCGGCAAGACCTCCTGTTGGCACTCGAGTATAGCGAGTGCCAGGGTCTCAGGTGAAGGTAGGTACCCGAGGAGAGCCGTCCTCTACGCTCCCCGCGCGTTCCAGACGGCGCCGAAGACCTCGTTGCCCAGCAGCCAGCCCCGACGCGTGGTCCGCCAGCGGGAGGCCCTCTTCGTGCCGGGCGGCTCCGTCCGCTGCGCGTCGGACGCCGGAGCGCCGGCCTCGCTCGCCCACCGTTCGACCAGGCCCGCCGCCTCGAGCCGCTCCAGAGCCGCGCGCACGTCCGCGCCGGCGAGCTCGACCAGGGCGTCGGTGACGCCTTCCGCCAGCCGCAGCCCCAGCATGACGTCCTCGCGCGCGGCGTCGCCCGGCGCGAGGTACTCCACCTCGGCGGGCCGTCCGTCCCACCGCTCGCGCACGAACTCCTCCAGCGACGCGTCGGCCATGAGCCGGACGCGCCCCCCGTCGTCCGCGTCCACGCCGAGCCGCTCCAGCGCGAGCTCGCCGAGCACGCCGACCCGCGCGAGCGTCGCCGGCGACATCATGCTGTGCGCGCGAGGCCCGACCCCGGCGTACTCGCCTCCGGTCCAGTAACGCAGGTTGTGTCGCGACTCCTCGCCCGGCAGGGAGTAGTTCGCGACCTCGTACCGGACGAGCCCCCCCTCGCCGAGGACCTCCTCGGCCGCCAGCATCATCCCGGCCGTGGAGTCCTGGTCCGGCTCGCGGAGCTCGCCGCGGCGTACCGACTCGGCCAGCGCGCTCCCCGGCTCGACCGAGAGCGGGTACACGCTCACGTGGCCCGCGCCGCTGTCCAGCGCCCGCTCCAGCGACTCGCGCCAGCCGGACGCCGACTGTCGCGGCACGCCGCACATCAGGTCCACCGACAGCCGCAGGCCCGACCCGGCCACCGCCGCCGCCGCCTCCTCGGCACGCCGCGCGTCGTGGCGTCGCCCCAGCGCTGCGAGGACGTCGTCGTCGAAGGACTGCACGCCCAGGCTGACGCGGCTCACCCCGGCCGCCGCGAGCGCTTCGGCGAGCGCGGGGGTCAGCGAGTCGGGGTTGGCCTCCACCGTGATCTCGGCCCCGGGCCGCAGCCCGACGTGCGCGCACGTCTCGGAGAGCAGCTCGACCAGCCGTTCGCCCAGAACGGTCGGCGTCCCGCCGCCGACGTAGAGCGTCGGGACGTCCTGGAGGACCTCCCCCAGGAAGCCGTCCATCCGCGATGCCGCGAGGAACTCGCCGACAGGGTCCGCGAGCATCCCGTCGGCGCCCGCCGGCCGGGGCCCCTGGCCAGGCGGCCGCCCGGGCAGCGGGATCGAGAAGAAGTCGCAGTAGGCGCACCTGCTCGCGCAGAACGGGACGTGGACGTAGAGCGAGACGCCGCCGGCGGAGCCGACGGCCCCGAAGGGATCGCGTGATCGCCGGGACTCCTCCGCGCTCACACGCGCCTACCCCTCGTCGACCTTCAGGATCGCCATGAAGGCGTCCTGGGGGACCTCGACGTTGCCGACGTTCTTCATCCGCCTCTTCCCGGCCTTCTGCTTCTCGAGCAGCTTGCGCTTGCGGGTGATGTCGCCGCCGTAGCATTTCGCGAGCACGTCCTTGCGCTTCGCGCGCACCGTCTCGCGCGAGATGATCTTGGATCCGATCGCCGCCTGGATGGGCACCTCGAACATCTGCCGCGGGATGATCTCGCGCAACTTCTCGGTGAGCACGCGGCCCCGCGCGTAGGCCTTGTCCCTGTGCACGATGAAGGACAGAGCGTCCACGGCCTTGCCTGCGAGCAGGATGTCGAGCTTGACCAGGTTGCTCTCCCGATAGCCGACGTACTCGTAGTCGAGCGACGCGTAGCCGCGGGTGCGGCTCTTGAGCTGGTCGAAGAAGTCCATGATGAGCTCGGAGAGCGGGATCTCGTAGTGCATCTCGACCGTCGTCGCCGAGAGGTACTGCATGTCCTTGAAGCCCGCCCGCCGGCCCTCGGCCAGCTCCATCACCGCGCCGACGTACTTCGGCGGCACGAGGATCGTGGCGTTCAAGTACGGCTCCTCCACCCGCTCCAGGCGTCCCGGTTCGGGCATGTCCTGGGGGGAATGGACCTCCACCATCTCCCCGTCGGTGCGGAACGCGTGGTATTCCACGCTCGGAGCGGTCGCCAGCAGATCGAGGTCGAACTCGCGCTCCAGGCGTTCCTTGACGACCTCCATGTGCAGCAGGCCGAGGAAGCCGACGCGGAAGCCGAAGCCCAGCGCGTGACTGGATTCGGGCTCGTAGAGAAGCGCCGGGTCGTTCAGCTTCAGCTTGTCCAGCGCGTCGCGGAGCTCGGGGTACTGGTCGCCGTCGATCGGGAAGAGCCCGGTGTAGACCATCGGCTTCACGTCCCGGTAACCGCGCAGGGCCTCGGTCGCTCCGTGTCTGGCCAGCGTCAGCGTGTCGCCCACCTTGACGAGGGCCGGGTCCTTCAGGCCCATGATGACGTAGCCCACCTCGCCCACGCCGAGCGCCCCGACCGGCACGTTCGCCGGACGGCGGACGCCGACCTCCTCCACCTCTGTGGTCTCGCCGGTGGCCATCATGCGCACCTTGGCGCCCTTGCCGATCGTGCCGTCCACCACGCGGACCAGCGCGACTACGCCCCGGTAGGCGTCGAAGTAGCTGTCGAAGATGAGCGCTTTGAGAGGAGTATCCGGATCACCGGCCGGAGCAGGGACGCGCGCGATGACGGCCTCCAACGCCTCCCGGACGCCCTCGCCGGTCTTGCCGCTGGCCAGCACGGCGTCCTCCGCGGGCACCGCGAGCGCCTCCTCGATCTCGTGACGCACGCGCTCGGGGTCGGCCGCCGGCAGGTCGATCTTGTTGATGACCGGGATGATCTCGAGGTGCGCGTTCATGGCCATGAGAGCGTTGGCCACCGTCTGGGCCTCCACGCCCTGTGCCGCGTCCACGACGAGCAGCACGCCCTCGCAGGCTGCGAGCGAGCGCGAGACCTCGTAGGTGAAGTCGACGTGGCCCGGCGTGTCGATCAGGTTGAGCTGGTAGGTACGGCCGTCGTCGGCGTCGTACATGAGCCGGACGGCTTGCGCCTTGATCGTGATGCCGCGCTCGCGCTCGATGTCCATCGAGTCCAGCACCTGCTCGACCATGTCGCGCCCCTCCACGGTGTGGGTGAGCTCGAGCATGCGGTCGGCCAGGGTGGATTTCCCGTGGTCGATGTGCGCGATGATCGAGAAGTTGCGTATGTCTGAAGGCCGGGTCATGGCGGTTCAGTCTAGCAAGCCCCACGCCGCTCACAAAGGGTATCGGGTCTTGGAAACGCGCGGAGGCGTGTGCTAGACTTCACAGGTTCGTCCGCCACCACCCCGCTGCGCGGAAACGGACACGGGCCGGTGAGCCGAAGGGAACCGAGGACTTGGCCAACATCAAGAGCCAGAAGAAGCGCAACATCACGAACGAGAAGCGCCACCAGCGCAACAAGGCGGTGCGGTCTTCCGTCAAGACGGCGATCCGCCGCGCCACCGAGGCCGTGGAGGCCGGCGACAAGGCCGGCGCGCTCGACCGGGCGCAGGCCGCGTCCAGGATGCTGGACAAGGCAGCGTCCAAGGGCGTGCTGCACGCCAACCAGGCCGCCAATCGCAAGCGCGGCGTGATGAAGCGCGTCAACGCGATGGAGGGCTAGGTCGACTCGCCGCAGACCTCCAGCACCCACCGTTCGAAGGCGAGCCGGGCATCCCGGTTCGTCTTCATCTCCGCCTCCGCAGCGGCGGCCGAGCGCAGGGCGCCGGAGGACCCCGCCTGATCATGCCGCGCCGCCTGGGGCGCCAGCTTGCGCACCTGCCAGTCGGCCAGCCCCATCGCTCCGGCGACCTCCCCGCACGAGAGCCCCCGGTCCGTCAGCGCACGCACGGAGGCCAGCTGCCTCACGTGCCGCACCGCCATGGCATGCACGCCGAGGAGCGCCTCCCCTTGCGCGAGCAGGTCCGAGAGCAGGCGCATGGCCCGCCGCGCGTCTCGCATCCCCATCGCCTCCAGGAAGTCGAAGATCGACGCCGGGGCGACGGTGGACAGGACCGCTTCCACGTCCTGCCGCGTGAGCGTCGTCGTCTCGCCGGCGAACGCGACTATCTTGTCGATCTCGGTCGCGAGGCGCCGCAGATCCCGCCCCACCGCCTCCACGAGTGTCTCGGCGGCGTCGATCCCCACCTCCCGGCCCTTCTCCTCGAAGAGTCCGACGACCTTGGCCGGGTACTCGGACCTCTTTGGGGCGGCGTACTCGGATACGCCACCGAGCGCCGCCACGGCCTTGTAGAGCCGCGAGTTCTTCGCCAGCTTCACCCCGACGAGCACGAGACATGTGTGCTCGGCCGGATCCTTCACGTACTCGGCCAGCCGCTGCTGCTCCTCGGCGGGCATCTTGTCCACGTCGCGCACGACCACGAGCCGCCGCTCCGACATGAACGGCAGCGTGTTCGCCGCGGCTACGATCTCGTCCGCGCTCGCCTGAGCGCCGTCGAAGTGGTCGAAGTTGAAGTCGAGGTCGGCCACCCTGGCGAGCCTCTCGCGGAGGCGCGCGACAGCGCGCTCCAGCAGCAGCTCCTCGGAGCCGTGGATGAGGTACACCGGCTTGAGGTCGCCCAGGTCCGACACGAAAGGCCCCTCGTGAGTCGCAACGGGTACGGATCGCCCCCTCGGGCAGCGACACCCCCCGGATTCTCGCACACCCGTCAGCGTGCCGCGAGACGCCCGGGGACCGCCGTGATGACCCTGCGCCCTGCGTCTCGACCCGGAACCCCGCGCGGCCGAAGCGCACCGTCACGTCGCCGTCGCGGTCCGTGCGGTAGATCGCCGCTCCGGCGTTCCGGAGCATCGCCAGAGTGGAGGGCGCCGGATGACCGAACGAGTTGCCCTCTCCCACGCTGACGACGGCGACCTGCGGCCTCCACGCCCGCAGACCCGTCCGGTCGAGGCCGTTGACGCTGCCGTGGTGCGGCACCTTGAGCACCTCCACGGGGAGCAGGGCTCCGTCCGCCTCCAGTCGCGTCTGCGGCAGGCCCTCGGCGTCACCGGTGAGCACGACGTGGGTGTCTCCGGCGCTCACCCCGAGGATCGCGCTCGTGTCGTTGGTGGAGAGCCCCTCCTCTCCGGCCGGCGGCCACAGCACCCGCACCTCCAGCGTCCCGACCTTCCACCGCGCGCCCGCGCCCAACTCCCGCCACTCCCCCACACCCATCGCGCGCGCGACGGGGCGCTCCTCGGCGAAGGACGCCTCCGGCACGCCGGGGACCCCGACCCAGCCGATCCGCACGAGGCCGGCGAGGCCCTCCAGCCCGCCGGTGTGATCGTCGTGGTCGTGCGTCAGCACGACCGAATCCAGCCTCCGCACGCCCTGGCGGGCCAGTGCGCTCCTGATGCCCGCTGCATCCGGGCCCGCGTCCACGAGCATCGCGGCCCCGCCGTCCCGCACGAGGACGGCGTCACCCTGCCCCACGTCCATCACGACGACGCGCGCTCCTCCCGCATGCGGGCCGACGGCTACCAGCCCCATGGCGAGCAGCGCCCCCAGCGCGACGAAGCGCGCATGCGAGGGACGCGACGGACGGGGCCACGTCACCCACACGCCGGCCAGGACCGCGAACGTGACCGCCCCGAGCACCCCCGCCGCGCCCGAGAGAGGGACGGCCGCACCCGGCAGGCGTGCCAGCGCGCCCGCGGCGACGGCGGCCAGCCGCAACGGCAGCGCCGCGAGCCCGATCGCGACGACGGCAGGCCCGCGCGCGAGCGGCAGGACCGCGGCGCCGCAGAGCGCGACGGGGAGCGCGATGGCGACCAGGGGCACGACCAGCGCGTTGGCCAGGGGCGCGGCCAGCGAGAACATGTTGAACGCGGGCACGGCCACGGGCGCCGTCGCCGCCTGGCACGCCAGCGTCATGCCCATGGCCGAGGACACCCGCCGCAGCCGCCCGCCGAGCGCGAGTGACACCCACTCCCCCGCGAGATCGCCGAAGACCGCCAGCCCCGCGACCGCGAGGACCGAGAGCTGCAGGCCGACGCCGAACACCGACCAGGGGACGGCCAGCGCCATCGCGGACGCGGCGAGCGCCAGGGAGGCGAGAGGATCTCCTCGTCGGTGCAGCACCGACACGGCGGCCGCGACCGTGACCATCCCGAGCGCCCGCAGCGCCGACATCTGGAACCCGGTCACCGCGGCGAAGGCGGCGCCCGCGGCCACCGTGAGGGCTACGCGAACCGCGCGGGGGGCGCGGATGCGGGAGACCACCCAGACCGACACCGCGCACACGACGCCCAGGTGGTTGCCCGAGACCGCGAGCAGGTGCGACAGGCCGAGCGTGCGGAAGTCGCGTTCGAGCGGCGTGCCGCTCACGCGCCTCCTGTCGCCCAGCAGCACGCCGGCCATGAGGTCACCGGCCGGCCCCTTCGTGGAGACCGACAGCTCCGCGGCCACGCGCGCCCTCCAGCGGTACAGCAGACCGCGCCACCCCGGCGCCCAGCCGGACCGCTCCGCCCGCCACGCGTTGCCCGACGCCGCTTCGCCGCGCCGCGCCGAGCGGCGCGCCCACTCCTCCGCCGGCTCGGGCGGCCGCAGCGTCGCCGCGAAGCGGAGCCGCTCCCCCATCTGCGGCTCGACCCCCTCGGGGAGCCGCACCGACACGAGCGCCCCGCGGGCTGGCGGGCCCTCGAGACGGCACGCGACGGAGCTGCCGAACCGCCCGGGTCTCGGGTCGGAGACCACCACCGCGGCCCAATCCGCGGCCCCGGCGCCCCGGCACGCCTCGGCCTTGTGCCGCCACGCCGCACCCGACGTCACCGAGACGAACACGCCCAGCGCCAGCCCCGTTCCCAGCACGGCTCGCAAGGCGGCCCCGCGTCTCCGCCTCGCCCCGGCCGAGAGAGCGACCGAGACGCCTGCCACCGCGGCGGCTCCCGCCACCGCCGCCCACTGGGCGCCCGGCGCCCAGCTCCCCTGCCACACCCTCCAGGCGACGTCCTCCCCCAACACGCAGCCGCACCACAGGGCCGCCGCAGCCCACGTCACGGGTGGGACGGACGGCCGGGTCACTGAGAGGCGACGGTCCTCGGCGGCGCTCATCGCACCGTCACCAGGTCCTTCAGCGCCTCGTACTTCTTCTCGCCGATGCCCGAGACCCGCATGAGGTCCTCGGGTCTCGCGAAGGGCCCGTTGGCCGCCCGGTCCTCGACGATGCGCCGCGCGGTCGCCGGGCCGACTCCCGGCAGCGTGTCCAGGGCAGCCTCGTCAGCGGTGTTCAGGTCGACCACCCCGGCCGCAGCGGCCGGCGCGCCCGCGGCGCCGCTCCCCCCGCCCGGCACGGACTGCGCCTTGCCCGACCCCCACTCCTCGCGCGTGGGCAGCGCCAGCTGCTCGCCGTCGGACAGCAGCCGCGCGAAGTTGACCGCGTCGGGAGCGGCGTTTCCCAGCGCGCCCCCCGCGGCCTCTACCGCGTCGGCGACGCGGCTGCCCGCCGGCAGCCTGTACACGCCCGGGTGCGCCACTGCGCCCACGACGTGCACCACCAGTTCCGCGGGCTCTCCCGCCTGCTCCGAACCGCCGGGCGCGTCACCGGCGCCCTCCGGCGCCTCCGTCGTCCCCGGCGCCTCCGACGCGGTGAACTCGTCGCCGCCTGGGGGCCGCGACCGCCAGGCGAACCACCCCGCGCAGGCCAGCGCGAGCACCACGACGACCACGACCTGTGCCTGAGTGACCGAGGAGACCCCGGCGCGCCGCAGCAGCTCCTCAAGCCGTTCGCCCGTCATCGCGACACCCCCTCGCGACGGAGGGGCCGTCGTCATGACCTGACGACGAGTCTACGCGTCGGTCTCACCGGAACCTGACCGGGGCCTTAACGCCGGCGGTGAGCGACGGCTTGGGAACGCTCCTCGGCGAGCTCCCGCATCCCGCGCGCCTACTTCGCCACGATGCTCACGAGCTTGCCGGGCACTACCACGACCTTGCCCACGGTCTTGCCCTCGAGCTGCGCGACGATCCTGTCGAGTCCGAGCGCGGCGTCGCGGACCTCCTCCTCGGACGCGTCGGCGGGCACGGTCACCCGGTCGCGGACCTTCCCGTTGACCTGGACCGCGATCTCGACCTCCTCGGCCGCGGCCGCGGACGGGTCCCACGCGGGCCACGCCTGCGCGTGCACGGAACCCTGCTTTCCGAGCACTCCGCGCCACAGCTCCTCGGCGAGGTGCGGCGTGAACGGCGCGAGCAGCAGCGTCAGGCTCTCGGCCGCCTCTCGCTCCAGCGCGAGGTCGCGCCCCGTCGACTCGCCGCGGCGGTACTCGCCCATGGCGTTGACGTACTCCATCATCGCCGCGATGGCGGTGTTGAGGTTGAACCGCTCGACGTCCTCGGTGACCTTGCCGATCGCGCGGTGCATCAGGCGGCGCAGCTCCTTGGCGGCGACGCCGCCGGAGCCGGTGCCGGAGACCCGAGGGACACCCGTCCCGCCTTCCTCGGCGACCTCGCCCACCAGCCGCCACACTCGGCCGAGGAAGCGATCGAGCCCTTCGAGGCCCTCGAAGCTCCACTCGAGATCCTTGTCGGGCGGCGCCATGAACAGGATGTAGGCCCGCAGCGTGTCCGAGCCGTGCTGGGCGATCATGTCCTCCGGCGCCACGACGTTGCCGCGCGACTTCGACATGGTGTAGCCCTCGAGCTTCACCATCCCCTGCGTGAGCAGGTTCGTGAACGGCTCGTCGACCTCGAGCAGGCCCAGGTCGCGGAAGACCTTCGTGAAGAAGCGCGAGTACAGCAGGTGCAGGATGGCGTGCTCGATGCCGCCGATGTACTGGTCGACCGGCATCCAGTGGCCCGCCTTCTCCCGGTCCCAGATCGCCTCGTCGTTGCGAGCGTCGCAGTAGCGCAGGTAGTACCACGACGAGTCCGTGAACGTGTCCATCGTGTCGGTCTCGCGTCTCGCCGCGCCCGCGCAGGCGGGACAGGTCGTCTCGTAGAACTCGGGGTGGTCGGCCAGTGTCTCGCCCTTCGTGACGTCCACTTCGGCGGGCAGGCGCACGGGCAGGTCGCTCTCCGGCACGGGGACCAGGCCGCACGCCTCACAGTGCACCGCCGGGATGGGGTTGCCCCAGTAGCGCTGGCGCGAGATCAGCCAGTCGCGAAGGCGGAAGTTCACCGAGGACCGTCCCGTTCCGCGCTCCTCCAGCCACCGCGTGACGGCCGCCACGCCTTCGCCGCCCTTGCCCGTGGGCGTCCCGGAGAACGGCCCGGAGTTCACCATGACGCCCGGTCCGTCGTAGGCTGCGTCCCAGTCGACCTCCGCCGGCGCCTCGCCGCCGGTCAGCGACGCGTCATAGCGCTCGCGATCCTCCTCGGGCACCACCACCGGCACGATGCGCAGCCCGTACTGTCGCGCGAACTCGAAGTCGCGCTGGTCACCGCTGGGCACCGCCATCACGGCGCCCGTGCCGTACTCCATGAGCACGTAGTCGGCGACCCAGACCGGCACGGGCTCGCCGTTCACGGGGTTCTGCACGTAGCGCCCCGTGAACGCCCCGCGCTTGACGCGCTCGCCGGCGGCGCGCTCCACGGCGCTCTCCCGCTCCGCGGCGCGCACGACGTCCATCACCGCGCCCTCGTGCTCCGTCCCGACCACGAGTTCGGCGACCAGGGGGTGCTCCGGCGCCAGCAGGAAGAACGTGCACCCGAACAGCGTGTCAGGACGCGTCGTGAACACCGTGATGCGCCTCGGAGCGCCCTCGGCATCGGCGGCGGGCGACTCAGCGTCCTCGGAAAGCAGGGTGAACTCGACCTCTGCTCCCTGCGAGCGGCCGATCCAGTTGGCCTGCATGACCTTCACGCGGTCCGGCCAGCCGGGCAGGTCCTCCAGCGAGTCGAGCAGCTCCTGTGCGTACTCGGTGATCTTGAGGTACCACTGCTCGAGCTCGCGCTTGACCACCCGGGTACCGCAGCGCCAGCACACCCCATCGCCGAGGACCTGCTCGTTCGCCAGCACGGTGAGGCAGCTCGGGCACCAGTTGACCGGCGAGCTCCTGCGCTCCACCAGCCCGCGCTCCCAGAACTTCAGGAAGATCCACTGGCCCCAGCGGTAGTACTCCTCGTCGCAGGTGACGACGGTTCGGTCCCAGTCGTACGAGAACCCCATCCGCTTGAAGCTCGCACGCTGCTTCTCGATGTTGTCGTACGTCCACGCCGCCGGGTGCGTCTCGGACTTGATCGCCGCGTTCTCCGCGGGAAGCCCGAAGGCGTCCCAGCCGATCGGATGCAGCACGTTGAAGCCCCGCATCGTCGAGTACCGCGCGATGACGTCGCCGATGGTGTAGTTGCGCACGTGCCCCATATGGATGTCGCCCGAAGGGTACGGGAACATCTCGAGCACGTACTTCTTCGGGCGCGACGGGTCCTCGGTCACGCGGTTGACACCCTCGCGCTCCCAGACCTGCTGCCACTTCTCCTCTATCGCGTGCGGGTCGTAACGCCCACTACGCTCATCAGCCATCCCAGACGTCCCTCCGTGCGGCCGGTGTCGACGGGTCGCCAGTGCATGATAGCCGAGGACGGGCCCGGCTTCACACTGGCGCCGCCGCCGAAGAGCCGCGGACATCCCGTCACGGGAGGCGTCAGAACGTGGTGTCCCAGTGGTGGCAGTAGTGATCGCACCAGGAGGGGATCTGCTCCCGCTCGTCGACGCCTCTGCCACCGTCACTGTGCACGTTCGACTTGCTGCCGTGGTTGTGGCAGAGCCTGCAGTCGCTGTTGGCGTTGGGGTAGTTCTGCCCGCCGTACGTCTCGGGAGAGTCCACGTACACGTCTCCGTGCCCCCACCCGCCGTTGTGGCAGTCCAGGCACTCCTTATGCCACTGGTCCACCGTGCCGGTGTGGCACGCGTAGCACAGATCCTTCATCCCGTTGCCGCTTACGGCGACGATCCCGGTCCGTTCGTTCACGTTGTCCGCTATGTGGAAGAGGTTGCCGCTCCCGTGCGGGTCGTGACAGGTCACGCACGGCAACGCGGCCATGCCGCGGCGGTACGGCGGAGCCATGCCGCCCGTGCTGCCCGAGTAGCCCGTCCCCGCGCGCGCGCCATGAAAGTCCGCCTTGCTCGTAGCTCCCCAGTTCGCCCCGATGTTCGTCACACCGCTCGGCAAGGTGACGCCCTCGGGGGTGGAGCCGTCATGGCACGCCAGGCAGAACGAATCCGGCGTACCGCCTTCGAAGTACGCGAGGTTCGCCGTCGCGCCCAGAGCATCCCGCGTGTGCAGCCAGACCCACGACGTGGTCGCGGGGTCCCAGATCGCGACCTTCGTCGCATACCCCGGCGTCGGCTCCCCGTACCCGGTCCACAGCACACGGAAGTCCTTGAGAGCCCCGATCTCCTCCGGCGTGATCCTGAAGCGCGCGACCTGCCAGTTCCAGCGCCGGTCACTGGACGCCAGGTCGGTGCGCCAGTACTGCTCGTCCGCCACGCCGACCCGTGTCAAGACGCCTTCGGCCACCTCGGAGCCGGGCGCCGAGGGCGTCGGCGCCGTCGCGGACCCCTCGCTCTCCCATCCCTGCACCGGCGTTATGACGAGCTGCGAGGCGCTCGTGCGCACGCCCGCCAGCACGAGGCGGTCCGTGTTGAGGGAATAGTGCTCGACGGTATCCGGCCACTCGCCCTCGCCAGCCCCGGCAACGGATGTCTCCGCGGCCGGTGTCTCCGTCTCGGACGGCGGCAGCACAGCATCGTCATCGGCGAGCGTCTCCTCGGTCGCCGGAGCCGCGACGTCGTCCATGAGCTCGCCCCACGTCCGGCCGAAGACCAGCTGCCACAGCGAGGGGGCGTCCCTGCCCTCCCCAACGGCTCCGACCGCCGACGCCGAGCTCGTGGACCCTGCCATGGCGTCGTCCTCATCGACGACCCGCGTGTTCCACTCGGCGAGGTATGCGAGGTGCTCCTCGTCGTCCGGGTAGTGTTCGTCCTCGCCGTACGGGAAGTTGCTCATGGCGGCGAAGGGTAGCGGCTCGACCGCATGGGGGACGTCGACCTTGTTGTCCTTGTAGTAGCCGTTCGTGTACATCACGAACGAGCGCCGGGTGCCGCTCCCGGGCTCGGCTGCGGGCTCGAAAGAGAGAGCGAGCTCGTCTCCTCCACCGTAGATCACGAACTTGTCGTCACAGGCGTCGAGGAGTTCGCGGACGTCCCCCAAGCGGGTGTAGGCACCGGGCATGTAGAGGGTCACCCCGTTGCCCTCACCGTAGACGTACTCGTAGCGCTCGTCGCGGCCGCTCTTATCGTCGATGCCGTGGACGCGCAGCTCCGCCGAGACCAACGGCAGCTCGATCATCGCCACGGGGACGTCTTCGCTCGTGTCCACCGCGATCCAGTCCACGTACGTCTTGAACAGGAACGTGAAGCGCACCTTCCGGCTATCCGAGACCCAGATGTCGGAGACGTCGAAGACGTACGGCCTCGAGAACTCCGGCGCCTTGGGCAAGGTGGCCTTGGACGGCTCCGCCGTCACCCAGTTCCCCTCGGCGTCCTGCACCTCGAGCTTGGTCCGCGCGCCGAACGACGCGGAGCGAGCGGTCCCTTCGGGCGTGTCCGGGAACATGCTCACGGCGTCCATGGCGATGCGCACGCTCTCGGCCCCGGCGAGGTCGCCCAGGTCGAGTTCGAGGGTCTGGTAGTCGAAGTCGACGTTGCGGTCCTCGTTGAGCACCACGCACTCGTCGTCGTCCTTCGCGATGAGCTCGAGCACGTCGAGCCCCGCCTGTACGTGTACCGCGCTGACCGGGGGCGGCGCGTCGGCTGCGATCGTCTGCACCACCTCGTCCAGCGGCCCGTACGCCTTACCCCCGGCTTGGGGCTTCTCAGCGATGACGAGCCGGTCGGCGGGCGCGTCCACTGCGTACAGCTTCAGCTCGTCGAGGTAGTCGACCTCGGCGCGCTCCTCCACCAGCCGCAGGTCGTACAGGCCGTCGCGCAGAGCCGGCTCGCTCCGCAGGACGTACGCGTCACGCGGCTCGGGCCTCAGGTACCCGTCCTTCGTCTTGGCCGCGAGCTTGCCCGCCCCGTACAGGTCGGCTTCGAAAGCATGGTCCTCCCCGTCCCACGTGAACAGGAACGGGCACGAGCCGGACGGTTCGACGTCCGTCACGTAGAAGCTGGACTGAGCCCACGGGGAGACCGCGTCGGTGTGCAGGGTGTCACGCGAGCGCACCTGCCAGGTGTAGAGCACGGTCGGCTGGTAGTCATCCCCTCCCGTGAGACCTGTCACGGTGTGCGTCGTCTCCGCTGTCGTGACGGTCGTCCACACGACGCCGTTGCGCCGCAGCTCGAACACGTACTCGACCGGATCCCCGTCCGGACAGGTGACGGCCGACCATGAGAACGTGACGTCCACCGTCGAGGGCCCCCAGAAGCCGTTCACCCTCTTGTCCCCGACGGGAACGAGCGTAGGCGCGGGCGGGGGCTCCACCGGGAAGTACGTGAACTCGGAGACGGCCTCGTTCCCCACGGCATCGACCGTCCGGACCCTCATGTACCAGGTGACGCCGTCCGTGAGCGTGGGCATCAGCACCGCGTGCGAGGTGGTCAGCGTGCCGCTTCCCACGGTCCCCGAACCGTACGTCGTGTCGGTCCCGTAGTCCACCCAGGAGTCCGCCGGCTCGTTCGTCGACCACCTTACCGTCGGTGTCCGCCATCCGGTGGAGACGTCGGTCCGTCGATTCGATACGACCGGCGGGTTGCCGTCGTGATCCGCGCCCACGAGCACGTACACGTCGTTGGAACCGTCGATGAACCGAGAGAACGTCGGCGGGACCGCGACGCTCTTGTCGTAGGGGTCGACGACCTGGACATCCCTGCGATCCAAGTGCGGGTTGTGGCAACTCGAGCACTCTATGCGCGCGCCCGTCCGTTCCTGCTCCCAAGGCATCACGTCGTGATGCGCTCTGGCGTCCCCGCTGGCGGTGAAGCGGCCGAGGATGTCGACCCCCGACACCGAGGACGTCGCCTCGGCGTGGCAGCCGGTCCCGTCCGCGGTGCAGACCCGTGCGTCGCGCCCCCAGGTGGAACCCCGCAACGGCTGCCCTCCCTCTTCCTGTCCGTGGACCGCGTGGCAGGCGAGACAGGATCCGGAGACGTTGGCCGACGGGAAGCTGATCTCCAGCCCCACGTAGTCGGTGTTGAGCGAGCGGTGAACCTCCTCGCCGGAGTCGCCCGTCCCGGCTCCCCCGCTCGCGACCCGTGGATCCGACGGCGCGAACAGGGACACGAGCCCGTCCCAGATCCTCTCCAGGAACGAGCCCACCGCCGCCAGGAGTCGGGGGGGAGATCCGTCGTCCTCGGCGGCCGAAGGCGTCGCGAGCACCTCGTCCTCTCCGACGACACGCGTGTTCCACTCCGAGCGGTACTCCCGGTGCGCTTCGTCGTCGGGGTAGGACTCGTCTGCGCCGTACGGGTAGTTGCTCATCTCGGCGAACGGAAGCGGCTCCACCGCCAGCGAGCCGCGAATCTTCGTGTTCTTGTAGTAGCCGTTGGTGTACGCGAGGAAGTAGCGGACCTCGCCCTCCGCGGCCGGCGCGATCGGCTCGAACGACAGCGCGATCTCGTCGCCCCCGCCGTAGATGACGAACATGTCGTCCGTGCGCTCCAGGAGCTCCCGCACATCGCCGAAGCGCGTGTAGGCGCCGGGAAGGTAGGCGGTGCGCCCGGTCGGCTCCCCGTAGACGTACTCGTATCGCTCCTCCTCGCCGTCGCGGGGGTCCAGACCGCGCAGCCGCAGCCCCGCGGAGGCCATCGGCAGCTCGGTGATCTTCACCGGGACGTCCGCGCTCGTGTCCACCGCGATCCAGTCCACGTACGTCTTGAACAGGAACGTGAAGCGCACCTTCCGGCTATCCGAGACCCAGATGTCGGAGATGTCGAAGACGTAGGGGCGCGAGAACTCCGGTGCCTTGGGCAAGGTGGCCTTCGCTGGATCCGCGAGCACCCAGTTCCCATCGGCATCCTGGACCTCGAGCTTCGTGCGCGCACCGAAGGAGGCGGAGCGCTTCTTCCCCTCGGCCGTGTTGGGGAACATGCTCACCGCGTCCATGGCGATCCGCACGTGATCCTCGGCGGATACGTCACCCAGGTCGAGCTCGAGGGTCTGGTAGTCGAAGTCCACGTTGCGGTCCTCGTTGAGCACCACGCAGACGTCGTCGTCCGATGCGATCTCGGCGGTCACGTCGCGACCCGTGTTCACGTGCACGACCGATCGGGGTGCGGGAGCGTCCTCCGCGATCGTGTGCAGCACCTTCTCCAGCCCGGGGAAGGGCGCCTCCCCGGCTTGCGGCTTCTCGGCCATCACCCGCCGCCCGGCCGGCGCGTCCACCGCGTAGAGCCGCAGCTCGTCCAGGTAGTCGATCTCGGCGCGTTCCTCCACCAGCCGCAACTCGTAGCGGCCGTCGCGCAGAGCCGGCTCGTGCCGCAGCACGTAGTGGTCGTTGGGCTCCGGCTTCAGGTAGCCGTCCTTGGTGACCACCCCGAGCTTGCCGGCGCCGTACAGGTCTGCCTCAAAGCCGAATCGCTCCCCGTCCCAGGTGAACAGGAAGGGGCACGAGCCGGACTCGTAGAGGTAGAAGATGTCCTCGTTCGACCAGCCGTAGGAGAACTCGTCCTTGTCGACGGCCTCGACGCGCCATCGATAGGATCCGACGCCGAGGACCGTCGAGGCGCTCGTGACGTCGTCCGTCCAGGTGCTCCACACCTCCGCACCGCTCCAGTCCCTCACCTGCACGCGGTAGCGGAAGGGGCGATACTCCTCCGACGGCACCGTCCAGGCGAACGCCACCGTGACCGGAGCGATTATCTCCTGGTCGGGCACCGGCGTGAGGACGGGACCGGGAAGGCCGAGCGTGAAGTCGGGCGAGACGTAACTGTCCCCGTCCCCGCTTGCGGATCGGACCCGGTAGTGGTAGGTGCGCTCGGACAGCCCGGAGAGCGTCACGCTATGCGAGGTCGCGCGCGTCGACGTCCCCACCGTGGTCCCGTACGCGGAGGTCGCTCCGTAGTCGACCCAGCTGTCGCTCGGCCCGGAGGTGGTCCAGTCGATTCGCACCGAGGTATCGCTCAGACGCAGCAGCGTCGGCCCGCTGACCAGGTCCGTGTCCTGGGAGTTCCGGGCGCCGGCGAGCAGGTACACGTCGCCGTTCGCGTCCAGGTGCTTCGCCACCTCGAGCTCCAGCCGCGACGTGGTCGGGTCCACCATCTGCCGGTTGGCGAACTGATGCCACGACGACGTGCTGTTGTCCCACACGGACACGACGACCGGGTTGCCGGCCTTCTCCTCGCCGAACCCCCGCCACACGGCGGCGAGCCCGCGGACGTCCGCCCGCGGCTGCTCCACCCGGAAGCGGTACATCTGGTAGTCGTACTCTCCGGTCACCGACGCCAGGCTCGTCACGGTGACGGAGGAGTCCATCGAGCGCATGCCGCCGAGTCGCGCGAGCGCGATGGGCTGGCCGGGCGCGGAGGGCGTGGGCTGCGCGACGCTCTCCCACGCCGCGAAGCCCTCGCTGTCGCAGGACAGCGAGGCGTACCCGAGCCCGCTGTCCACGCTCACATGGCCCGAGACGGACATCGCCCCGGCGCCCCGGTAGGAGTAGCCCGACGGATAGACCGCTCCCGCCGCATCGTGGCACTCTCCGCACAGCTCCGAGCCGGGCTTCCTCGCATACGCGCCGTTGCCCGTGGTCCCGTGGGGCTCGTGGCAGTTCATGCAGTCGCCGGGCGGCCGGCCTGAACCGGGATACGAGACCGCCGCCTTGGTCGACGAGAGCGTCGTCGAGTGCTTGCCGGCAGACGCCACGGACTCGCCGGGGTAGTCCCCCTGTCGCACCTCGTGACAGGCCAGGCACAACGCCTTGTCGTCGGCGGCCGTGCGCGTCGTGCCGTTCGACCGCATGACGACCTCCCGAAGGAGCTGCGGCCGCGCAGAGCCGTGGGGCTCGTGGCATGCGACGCAGGCGATGTCGGCGGCCGAGGGTACCGACCCGAGTGTGGCGTGCCCCGTCCCCGCGAGGCCCGACGTGAGATCGCCGCCGGGCAGCCCCGAGCCGCTGCCGTGGCAGGAGCCGCACACCGCCGTGCCGGTGGAGGCGTGGGATTCTCCGGCGGCGAGCAGCCGCGCGCGCGAGGCGGGATCGGCATGTGCACTGTGGCAGTCCCTGCACTGCAGGGCCCCCTCGGGTACGGGGTGGCGCGACGTCTTGTCCGAGGAGCCTTCGACCGTCTCGCCGAACGCCGACCTGGTGTCGTACACGGACCCTGTGCCGTCGTGGCACGAGTAGCACAGCGTCTTGGGAGTGGACGCTACGAAGAGGTTGTCGGGGGATGCAGCGACGTGAGGAGCGTGACACAGGACGCACTTGGACGAGAGGAAGCTGTAGGGTCCGTGGGCCTCGGCCGCCCTCGCGTCCGCCGGCGCCGACAGCGCGAGCGCGAGCGTCACGAACGCGACCCACGGCAGGCCACGGGCCGCTACTCGAAGCGGATGGCATGAATCAAGAGACACTCGGGTGCTCCCTCCGGAGCGCCCCAGCATGAGGCCGTACGGCACGCGTCTTCATTGACCTTTATACCACCTGAAACTGGAAAAGGCCAGCTTGACCTGCCCATTGACACCCTCGCGCCCCGCGTCCGGGCACCGCCGCCTCCACGAAGAAGCCCGCCGGTCCCCCGGCGGGCTCTGCGATCGTCTGGTGGAGCCAAGGGGGATCGAACCCCTGACCTCATGGCTGCCAGCCATGCGCTCTCCCAGCTGAGCTATGGCCCCACGTCTGGAGCGCCTCGCGACGCATCACGGAAGTATAGCAGGGTGCGTGGGCGGGTCAACCGCGCTCGCCACCGCACCGACGCTCGCCGCGGTCCTGGTCGCCGGTTTCCCGCGGCGGTGTGTCCGGTGGTCCGAGCCTCGCCTGCTCCAGCCCCGCCCGCCTCCTGGAGGCGGCCTCGTCGGCCACGGGCACCGCGGGCCCCTCGATGCCGACCACCAGCCTCGCGTGGGGCCTCCTCACGAACCGGCCGGCCTCCGAGACGACCATGCCGCCGAGCATCAGGCCGGCGCCCGACAGACCTACCGCCCCGAGGACCTCGCCGGCGAGCAGGAACCCGAAGATCCCGCCGAAGACCGGCTCCGTGACCAGGATGAGCGCGGTCCGGGTGGCGGACAGGTAGCGCAGGGCCACCGTCTGCACGCCGAAGGCCACCGCCGAGGCGAGTATCCCGGTCACCAGCAGTGCCACCCACACCTGTCCCGACGACGGCAACGGGGCGCGTTCGGTGGCGAGCGAGATGGCGCCGCACACGCCCGCGGTGAACGCGAGTTGCACGAGCGTGAGCGCGAGCGGGTCGTGCCTGCGCCCGGGACCGGCGAGAGCCACCAGGTGCGCCGCGAACGCGACGGCGCAGAGCAGCAGCAGCCACTCGCCCCGCCCCCACGCCGCAACGTCCGCGCCCGTCAGCAGCCACATCCCCGGGACCGCGAGCGCGACCCCGAGCGCGGAGGCGCGTCCGGGCGGTCGCCGGAAGAAGACGTACTCCATCAGCGGCGTCAGCACCACGAACAGCCCTGTGATGAACGCCGCGACGGAGGCCTTCGTGTACTGCAAGCCGACCGTCTGGAAGACGTATCCCGAGGTCAGCAGCGTTCCGGCCAGCACGCCCACGGCGAGCAGACGTCTGTCCGACAGCGCCCGCAGCGTTCGCGGGAACATCGCGCCGAACGCCACGGCCGCGATCGCGAAACGCACGGCGAGGAACGCGTACAGGGGGTAGGCGGCGATCGCCTCCTTGACCATCACGAACGTCAGCCCCCACACGGCCGTGACGCCGGTGAGGGCCGCCAACAGGGCCCAGCGGCGGGCCGCGTCCGTCACGACGGCGGCTGCTCGCCGGCGCCGCCCTCGGCCGCGCCCTCGGCCGCGGCGCCCTCCCCCGAAGCGTTGGTCACCTCCGCCGGGAGCTCCAGCCGAGGAGCGTCGGACCACAGCCGGTCGAGACGGTAGAAGTCCCTCTCCCCAGGCTGGAAGACGTGCACCACGACGTCGACGAAGTCGAGCAGCACCCACCGCGCCTCACGCTCGCCCTCCCGTCCGATCGCGCGGACGCCGGCTCGCTCCTTGAGACGCTTCTCGACCTCCTCGGCGATGGTCCTGACCTGTCGGTCCGTAGCGCCTGTCGCCAGGACGAAGTAGTCCGTCACCACGAGCAGGTCACCCACGTCGAGCGCGACCACGTCCCGCGCCTTCTTGTCCGCCGCCGCCTCGGCGGCGAGACGGGCCACTTCCCTCGGCTCCAGCTCGTCCCCCTCCTTCTCCTCCCGGCCTCCGTCGGACCCGCGCCTCTCGCGACCCGACGGCGGCCCGGCGTACGGCTCGCTGCCGGCCGCCCTACCCGTCCTGCGGCGGCGCATAGTCTTTCCCGATGATCACGATCACGTCCGCGATGCGCTGATCGGACGGCTGCGAGACCACCTTCCCCACGCCGAGCGTCTTGCGCACGCCCTCCGGATCCACCTCGCCCGGGTGCTGCACGATGATGAGCGTCTCGGCGTAGCCGAACCGGTCCGCGTTCTTGGTGTCGACGACCCTGTAGCCGCCGCGGATCAGCTGCCGCGCGGCGTGGCCCGCGATACCGGGCACACCCGAGCCGTTGTACACGATCACGCGCGCCGGCCCGTCGTCCCCGGTGAGCTTCACACCCCACCAGGACTCGATCAACTCCGCCACCTCCGCGCGCCGAGGCTCGAAGTACGTCTCGTCCCCGAGCGTGATCGGCTTCACGGGCAGCGGCACGATCAGCACGTCCTCGGTCGGTGTCACGTCCGCGATCCTCCGGAACCGGTCCGCCTCCTCGGGGGTGAGGTCCGTCCTGATCGACGCGTCGAGCAGACCCGCGACGCTCTGCTTCTGCAGCACCTGCTCGTAGACGGAGGCATCGACGACGAGGTAGCGCTCGAACGGGACCGAGAGGTAGTTCGAGACGGCCGCCATCGAGACCTCGGGCCCCGCGTGATAGCTGTCCCCGATGCGCTCGAACCCCTGGCCCGGGACCTCCATGAACGCCCCGTCGGGTATGGCCAGCCCGAAGACGCGCTTCTCCTTCTCGGCCGCGCGCAGCGCCAGGAAGCCGCGGGCGCGGTCTCCCTCGACGGCGACGACGAGCACGTTCTCGCGCGCGCTCTCGGACAGGGCGCTCCCGGCGCCGTCGCCGGCACGTACCACCGCGACCCATCGGGCCGTCGCGTTGATGCCCAGAGCGAGAAGGAACAGCGCCAGCACGACGGCGGCGGCGCCCGCGGCCGCCACGACCGCGACCCTCACGCCGACCCATGCGCCCCTGTGCACCCAGTCGACCGTGCCGGTCACGACCTCGCGCACGCGGAAGGCCCTGCGGGCGCGCTTGGCGCTCTTCGCCGCTTTCGAGCCTCGCCGCGACGAGCGGTACCCGCTCGGGACCTCCGGGGCCACCGTCACCTTCGCCCGCCGCAGGCGCTCCGCCGCCTGCTCCGTGGAAGCGACGGGCCGCTCGGAGCCGCTCACGGGGTCTTCAGCCCCTCAGCGGCGGCGATCGCGGCGTTCCATGCCGGCACGGAGGCCGGGTGCAGATGGCGCCGCGTCTCGATCACGTGCGTCAGCGACCGCGCGTACGCCGCCACGAACAGCACTGGCAGCGGGGCCGACCCGGCGAGGGACCGCAGCTCCTCGGCCGCGGGGTAGTCCCGCCCGGGCTCCAGCATGTCCGCGACGAACACGATGGCTTCCAGTGCCGTCATCCCCGGCGCCGCGAGCGTGTGCCGCTCGACGGCGCGGAACACGTCCTCGGGCAGGCCGCCCAGCGCATCACGCGCCTGAGCGGCGCCGACGGCGGCATGCAGCAGGTAGGGGACCTCGCGGTCCACCTCCGTGACGGGGATGCCCCGCCGCGCCGCCTCCTTCAGGAGCTCCTCCGCCGGGACGTCCCTCGCCCAGTCGTGCAGCAGCCCGCCGAGGAACGCGCGGCGCTCGTCCGCTCCGTACTCGCGCGCCAGCGACGCCGCGGTCTCCGCCACCGCCCGCGAGTGCGCGGCGCCGCGAGAACCGAGGTGCCGCGGGAGCACCCGCTGGGCCTCGGCGATGAGCTGCTCGATCTCAGAGGACATCCCGGTACAGTCCGTTCTTGTCGATGTAGGCCGCCACCGCCTCGGGTAGCAGATAGCGGACCGGACGCCTTGCGGCGACACGGGACCGGATGTCCGTCGAGGATATCGCCAGCGCGGGTACCTCTATGAACTCGACGTCCGGAGCCGCCGGAAGCGAGGACAGCTCCGCGCCGAAGCGCTCCAGGTCGTACCCGGGGCGCGTGGCGGCGATGAACGTCGTGAGGCGTGCGACCTCCTCGGCGTCCTTCCATTCGAGTATCTCGCGCACCGCGTCCGCGCCCGTGATGAAGTACAGCGCCGTCCCAGGGCCGTGGGCAGCCCTGAGCTGCCGCAGCGTATCGACCGTGTAGGTCACCCCCGGGCGGTCGACCTCGAGGCGCGAGACCTGGAAGTCGGGGTTCGCGGCCGTGGCGATGACGGTCATCAGGTAGCGGTGCTCGACGGGCGTCACCCGCCCGTGACCCTTCGTGGCGGGCACTCCCGTCGGCATGAAGACGACCGAATCCAGGTTGAACTGGACGAGCGCCTCCTCGGCTGCGACGAGGTGACCGTAATGGATGGGGTCGAACGTCCCACCCATTATGCCGAGCCGCTTGCTCCTCACTCGCGTATCTGACCGCCCCCCATCGCGACGAACTTGGTGGACGTCAGCGCCGCGAGCCCCATCGGCCCGCGTGCGTGCAGCTTCTGGGTCGAGATGCCGATCTCGGCTCCCAAGCCGAACTCTCCGCCGTCGGTGAAGCGGGTCGACACGTTCACGTACACCGCCGCGGCGTCCACGCCGTCGAGGAAGCGCCGGGCCGCCTCGTAGTCCTCCGTCACGATGGCTTCGGAGTGCTTGGTACCGTACGTGTCGATGTGCTCGATCGCCTCGTCGAACCCGGAGACGACCTTGCACGACATCTTCAGGTCGAGGTACTCGGCCCCCCAGTCCTCCTCGGTCGCCGGCTCGACGTTCGCGATCGCGCCGAGGGCACGCGTCTTCTCGTCGGCGAGGATGGTGACGCCCTCGGCCTCCAGCGCCTTCAGGATCGGCGGGAGCACGCGCTCGTAGACGGCCTCGTCGACCAGGAGGCTCTCGGCCGCGTTACACACACCTGGCCGCTGGCACTTCGCGTTGACGACGATCCGCCGGGCCATCTCCGGGTCGGCCGCCTCGTGCACGTAGACGTGACAGTTGCCCACGCCGGTCTCTATCACCGGCACCTTGGCGTTGTCCACGACGCTGCGGATCAGCCCGGCGCCTCCCCTGGGGATGAGGACGTCGACGTAGCCGTGCAGCCCCATCAGCTCCTCGGCGGCCTCACGCTCGGTCGACTCGATCGAGGCGATGCAGCCCTCCGGCATGCCCGCGCCGGTCGCGGCCGAGGCCAGCACCCGCGTCAGGGCCAGGCAGCTGCGGATCGCCAGCGAGCCGCCGCGAAGGATGACGGCGTTGCCCGTCTTGAGGCACAACCCCGCCGCATCGGCCGTCACGTTGGGGCGCGCCTCGTAGATGATGGCCACGACGCCCAGCGGCACGCGGACCTGCTGCAGCCAGATGCCGTTGGGCAGGCGATGCCCCTCCACGACCTCCCCTATCGGGTCGGGCAGCGCCGCCAGCTCACGCAGGGCCTCGGAGATCGCATCCAGGCGGGCGGGGGTCAGCTCGAGCCTGTCAAGCAGAGCCGCCGCGGTGTCCTTGGCGCGTGCAGCCTCCATGTCCTCGGCATTGGCGGCGAGCACCTCGTCGGAGCGGTCCGACAGCGCGTGCGCCATCGAGAGCAGCGCCCGGTTGCGCTCATCCGTCGAGGTGACGGCCAGCTTGCGCGCGGCCGAGCGCGCGGCGGTCGCCAGCGTGAGAACTTCCGACATCGACCCATCCTCTCGTTCGGCCCGAACGCGGCGCGCCCGACCGCGGAGCCGGCCTCGTCACAGCAGCACGAGCCGGTCGCGGTGGATGACCTCCTCGCCCTTGTAGCCCGCAAGTATACCGGGGATCTCCGAGGTCTTCAGGCCCTTGACCCTGTCCAGATCCGCCGAGGACATCTCGACGAGCCCCCGCGCCACGGTGCGTCCCTCGGCGTCCTGGATGAGCACGGCGTCGCCGGGCTGGAAGGGGCCCGACACGGACAGCACGCCGGCGGGCAGCAGGCTCTTGCCCCTGGTCCGCACGGCCTCCGCCGCCCCGGCGTCGACCACGATCGTCCCGGCCGGCCTGCGCCCCAGCGCGATCCATGTCTTGCGGCTGCCGATGGAGCAGGCGTCGCCGGCGAAGAAGGTGCCGACGCAGCCTCCCGAGGCGGCGTCCACGACGACGTCGGGACGGCGGCCGTCGCACACCACCATGGGGATGCCGGCCTTCATGAGCACGCGAGCCGCCTCGAGTTTGGTGGCCATGCCCCCCGAGCCCAGCGTCGAGCCGGGGCCGCCGGCCGCGGCGAGCATCTCCTCGGTGAGTTCGTCCACGTGCTCCAGCAGCGCCGCCCCCTCGTCCGCCCGCGGGTCCGCCGAGTACAGCCCTTCGATGTCGGTGAGCAGGACGACGAGGTCGGCTTTGACCATCGTGCCCACGAGCGCCGCGAGCGTGTCGTTGTCGCCGAACCGGATCTCGTCGACCGCGGTGGTGTCGTTCTCGTTGACGACCGGCACCACGCCCAGCGCGAGCAGCTTCTCCAGAGTGTCGCGCGCATGCAGGTACTGCGCCCGGTGCGCGGTGTCGTGCCTGGTGACCAGCACCTGCCCCACCGGAAGGTCGTGGGCGGCGAAGAGCTCCGCGTACGTGCCGATGATGCGCACCTGACCGACGGCGGCGGCGGCCTGGAGCGCCGGCATCGCCCGCGGCCGCTCCTCCCAGTCGAGCCGCTCGATCCCGGCTGCGATGGCGCCGCTGGTCACGATGACCGCCTCCGTTCCGCGCTCGTGCAGCCGCGCGACCTGCTCGACCAACGCCTCCATGAACGCGACGTCCAGCCCGCCGTCCGGAGCGGACAGCAAGGAGCTGCCGACCTTGACGACCACCCTGCCGTACGAGGTACCGGAGCCGCCCACTCCCTCACTCCTCGCCTTCGCCGGACCCCGACGCCTCGGTCTCGAGGGTCCCCGAAGGCGCGAAGTCGAATGCCACCGCCGCTATCGTAACCTGGTCGCCCTCTCGCGCGCCCGCCTCCGCGAGCGCTCTCTCCACGCCGACCCGGTTCAGCCGCCGCTGCAGGTAGGCGACGGCCTCCTCGTTGTCCATGTCCGTCATGATCACCATACGCTCGACGTCGCGCCCCCTCACGAGCCATCCTCCGCCTTCGCGCCTCACCTCGAAGGGCTCGGCCGCTCGTCTGGGCGCCGAGTACACCTTCTCGTAGCGCTCGCCCGCCGTGGCCGCTTCGGTCCTCGTCCGGAACACCCGCTCGCCGACGGCCAGGACGAGCTGATCGAGCCCCGCGCCCGTGAGCGCCGAGACCTCGAAGTACGGCAGCTCCCGCTCCTCGCACCAGGAGGCGAGGCGCCGGGAGGCCTCGGCGGCGCCGGGAGCGTCGGACTTGTTGCCCGCGACCACCTTCGGCCGGTGCGCGAGGTCCTCGGAGTGAAGCTCGAGCTCCCGGTCGACGGCGACCACGTCCTCGACCGGATCGCGCCCCTCGTAGCCGCCGGTCAGGTCGACGACGTGCACGATCAGCGCCGTGCGCTCGATGTGCCGCAGGAACGCGTGCCCGAGCCCCGCGCCGGTGCTCGCCCCCTCGATGAGGCCGGGGACGTCGGCGGCGACGAAGCTGCGCTCGCCCGCCCTCACCACGCCCAGGTTCGGCACGAGGGTCGTGAACGGGTAGTCGCCGATCTTGGGCCGCGCGGCGCTGATCCTGGCGATGATCGAAGACTTCCCCGCGTTCGGGAAGCCGACGAGCGCCACGTCGGCGAGCAGTTTGAGCTCGACCGCTATCCAGCGCTCCTCGGCGGGCTCGCCCAGCTCCGCGAAGGCCGGCGCCCTGCGCGTCGGGGTCGTGAAGTGCGTGTTGCCGCGCCCGCCGCGGCCGCCCTCGGCCACCACCGCCCGCTGCCCAGGGTGCGTCAGGTCGGCGATCACCTCGCCGCTCTCCGCGTCACGGACGACGGTGCCCAGCGGCACCTTGAGCACGAGGTCCTCACCTGCTGCGCCGTCGCGGTCCGAACCCTTGCCGTGCTGTCCGCGCTGCGCCTTGAAGTGCCGCTTGTAGTGGAAGTCCAGGAGGGTGGACAGACCCGGGTCGGCCTGGACGAGCACGTCGCCCCCGCGGCCTCCGTCGCCGCCGTCGGGACCGCCCCTGGGGACATGTGCCTCACGGCGGAACGACTTGCACCCCGCCCCTCCGTCACCGCCCTTGACGTGTATCTTGGCCTCGTCGACGAACATCCTCGTCTCCTCGTCCCCGGCCGCCCGCTCTCCCGCCCCCGTCGCCTCCGATGCGCGAGGACCCTCCGGCCCGGCGGGCGGAGGGTCCTCGTGATCGCTACTCTCCTCGCGGGCGGACGCGCCGTCAGCCCTCGAGCGGTCGCACGTGGACCTTGCGGTCCTTGCCCTTGGTGAAGTCTACGGTCCCGTCCACCAGCGCGAACAGCGTGTCGTCTCCGCCCCGTCCGACGTTGTCGCCGGGCTTGAGGTGGGTGCCGCGCTGGCGCACGATGATCGTGCCGGTGGTGACGATCTGACCGGCGAACCGCTTGACGCCCAGGCGCTTGGCCTTGGAGTCGCGGCCGTTCTTGGTGGAACCGAGACCCTTCTTATGAGCCATCGCTCATCACCCTCGCTACTCGCCTGACTCGGCGGACCGGGCGGGGGCTTCGCCCTCCGCCGCCTTCTTCGCGCGCGTGCGCTTCGGCTTCTCCTCGGCGGCGGCGCTCGCCTTCGCGGGCTCGGCCTTGCCGGCCGGCTCCTTCTTACGCGCGGGCTTCGTCGGAGCCGGTCCCGCGATGCCGGTCACCCGCACCCGCGTCAGGCTCTGGCGATGCCCCTTGGTGCGCCTGTAGCCCTTGCGCTTCTTGAACTTGAACACGACGACCTTGTCGTCCTTGAAGTGCTCGACGACCTCTGCCGTCACGCTCGCCGAGGACAGAGTGGACGCGTCCACGACGATCTCGTCGCCGTCGGCGATGAAGACGACGTCGAGTTCGACGCTCTCTCCGACCGCGGCGTCGAGCTTCTCGACGACGGCCTCCGCGCCTTCGACGACCTTCAGCTGCTTACCGCCTGAAGAGACGACAGCGTACATCCGATCCTCGCCTTCCATCCGTGGCGTGAACGCAAAGAACTATGCTAACACCCGCTCTTCGGCAGCGTCAACAAACGCTGTCGGGCGTCTCCACCCCCTGGAAGGGGGCCGCCGGGTCCTATTCGACGGCCTGTAGCGTCCCTCCGCGTCCCTCGATCAGCACCCGCACGTCGGTGGGGCCGCAGTCGGGGTCGGCCACGACCGAGAGCTGCCGGCCGGTCTCGGCCTTCAGCGCCGCCACCGCGTTGTGACCCGGCGCGCGGACGAGCGCCAGGGTCTCGGGGTTCAGGCCGAAGAGGTATGCGGACGACTTGCCCGCCCGCAGTATCTCGCGCATCTTGCGCTCGACGGTGATCCGTCGTGTGGCCTCGGAGAGGACCCTCCCCTCGCCCCCGCAGTGCGGGCAGGGCTCGGTCAGCATCCCGTAGAGGCCGTCGGTGACGTTCTTGCGCGTCATCTCCACCAGCCCGAGCTTGCTGATCTCGGAGACCCGCGTCTTGGTGCGGTCGCGTTCCAGCGCCTTGACCAGGCGGCGCAGGACGTCCGTCCGATGGAACGAGTCCTCCATGTCGATGAAGTCGATGACGATGATGCCGCCGATGTCGCGCAGACGGAGCTGGCGGACGGCCTCGTCGGCGGCCTCCAGGTTCGTGCGCAACACCGTGTCCTCGAGGTTCTTGCGGCCCACGAAGCGACCCGTGTTCACGTCGATCGCCGTCAGCGCCTCCGTCTTGTCGATCGTCAGGTGCCCGCCCGAGGGCAGGTCCACCCGCCGGTGGATGGCCGAGTCGATCCGGGCCTGCAGGGCGTACTGGCCGAACAGCGGCACGCGGTCCCGGTACTGGACCACGCGCCGGACCAGATGCGGCGACGTCTTCTTCAGGAAGGAGACGATCTTCTCGTTGAGCTGCCGGTCGTCCACGACCAGCCTCTTGTACTCCTCGCCGAAGACGTCCCGTACCATGCGCAACGGCAGGTCCATCTCGGTGTAGACGACCTCGGGGGCCAGTCCTTCGTGCGCCTGGTGCCGCACCCGTTTCCACAGCCGCAGGAGGAACTCGAGGTCGCCGACGACGTCCTTGTCCGAGCAGCCCTGCGCGGCGGTACGGATGATGACCCCGAGTCCCTCGCGGACGTGGCTCTCCACGACCTCCCGCAGGCGCTCCCGCTCGTCCTCGGGCAGCTTGCGCGAGACGCCGACGAACTCCGAGAACGGCATCAGCACGAGGAAGCGGCCCGGCAACGTGACCTCCGTGGTCACGCGGGCGCCCTTCGTGCCCATCGCGTCCTTGAGCACTTGCACCATGATCTGCTGACCGGGCTTGAGCAGGGCGCTGATCTCGCGCCGCGGCAGGTCCTCGAGCCCCTCGGGCGCCACGACCTCGTCCACGTAGAGGAACGCGTTCTTCTCCAGCCCGATGTCCACGAAGGCCGCCTGCATCCCGGGCAGCACGTCTTTCACCTTGCCGAGGTAGACGTTGCCTACCACGCTGCGCTTCGGCCGCTCCACGTAGAGCTCTACGAGCTCCCGGTCCTCGAGCAGCGCGACGCGCGTCTCGCTCATGTCGTGCGAGACGAGCATCTCTCTGAGGATCTCCGACACCGCTCCCGCTTCCGCCTCAGAGCGGACGTGCCCAGCCGCCCTCCTCTTCCATGAGGACGTCCGTGCGCGTCACGCTCACCGGCGCGTCGCGGATGCCTGCGACATCGAACGCCGCCGAAAGGAGCACCTCGGGACGGAGCGAGCCCTCAGGACCCATCCGCGTCGTCAGCGTCACGACGCTCCGTCCTCCGTCGGCCTTCACGCGCACCTCCTCCGGGAGGCTGCGTGCGAGGTCGAAAACCTTGGTCTTGCCCTTGTGCTCCACGGCCAGCTCGCCCGAAGCCGTAAGCTCCCCGAGCGCCGCTTCCAACTCCTCGGCCACCACCCCGTCCACGACGGCTTCGTACCGGGCGATGGTGAGAGCCGAAGCCAGCGACGGCTCGGCGGCCCGCGTGTAGCGGGCCTCCGTGGGCGCGAGGTCCTCCGGCGTGGCGCCGGCGAGCCGCCGCAGCGCCGCGGGCGCGGGAACGTACTCCCGCAGCCACAGGTCGAGGTACTCGCGCTCGCCGGCCGTCCCCACCGGCAACGCCGGCCCGAAGGCCACCTTCATCCGGGGCGTGTACCCTTTCGTCACAGCATACGGCATACCGCCTCGGCGCGCAGCCCGCTCGAGTGCCCTGGCGACCTCCAGATGGGAGAGGAAGCGCAGGCGTCCCCCTTTGCGATAGCGGGCTCGAAGCCGGAACTCGTCAGGTGCCACGGCGCTCGCCCCCCAGGACCACGTCCACGCCCAGCTCCTCGCACACCGCGCAGCCCGTGCACTCGCCGAAGCTGCAGTCCGGCGTCACCTCGGCCGCGAGCGCCCGCTTGCGCTCGAGCCTCAGGTACGCGGTGGACACGCCCGAGGACAGGTGCTCCCACGGCAGCGGAGCGCCCGGCTCCCGCTTCCCCGAGGCGATCGCCCCCGGGTCGACGCCCGCGCTCTCGAAGGCCACCAGCCACCTGCCGAGGTCGAACTCCTCCGTCCAGGCGTCGAAGACGGCGCCGGCGCGCCATGCCGCCTCGACGGCTTCGGCTAGGCGCCTGTCTCCACGGGCGAGGACGCCCTCGAGGAAGGAGGCCTCGGGGTCGTGCCAGGAAAGGTCGACGCCCTTCCTCGGCATCGTCTCGCGCAGGACCGCCTGGCGCCGGCGCACCTCCTCCAGCGTCAGCTGAGGCTCCCACTGGAAGGGGGTGTGCGCCTTGGGCACGAAGGTCGACACCGAGACCCCGACGCGCACGGCGCCGCGCTCGTTCGGGGGGACGGCTGCCCTGGCGTCGGCCATCACGCGGGCGACGAGCTCGCCGATGCCGCGGATGTCGTCGTCGGTCTCCGTGGGGAGGCCGAGCATGAAGTAGAGCTTCACCCGGCGCCAGCCCGACGAGAACGCGCGGCGGACCGTTCCCAGGAGGTCGTCGTCGGTCACGTTCTTGTTGACGACGTCGCGCAGGCGCTGCGTGCCTGCCTCGGGCGCGAACGTCAGACCGCTGCGCCGGCCTGCCGAGACGAGCCGGGCCATGTCGACGGAGAACGCGTCGACCCGCAGGCTCGGCAGCGACACCGAGATGCCCGTCCCTTCGAGCCGCCGCGCGAGCCGCCTCAGAACGTCCTCCAGCTGCGAGTGGTCGGCGGTGGACAGCGACGTGAGCGAGACCTCGTCGTAGCCGGTGCACTCCAGCGTGGCCAGGGCGTCGCGCACGACGGCGTCCGCACCCCGCTCGCGCACCGGGCGATAGACCATGCCCGCCTGGCAGAAGCGGCAGCCCCGAGTGCAGCCGCGCGTCACCTCCACCGTCGCGCGGTCGTGCACGACGTCCATGTAGGGCACGACCGGGCACGTGGGTGAGCGGTGCGCCTCCAAGTCCGTCACCACGCGCTTGAGCACGCGGGCGGGCGCTCCGGCCAGCGGCCGCGGCCGGCCGGCGGAGTCCGGCTCGTACAGCGAGGGCACGTACACGCCGGGAACGTCGGCGAGACGGCGCAGGAGCGTGGCGCGGTCCTCCCCGGCCTCGAGCGAGGCCCTGTGGGCGGCCACGATCTCGCCGGCGGCCTCCTCGCCCTCGCCGAGGAGCACCGCGTCCAGGAACGGGGCCAGCGGCTCCGGGTTGTAGGCGGACGGTCCGCCGCCGAGGACGAGCGGGTCGTCCTCCTCACGCTCGGAGGAGTGCAGCGGCACCTGGGCGAGGTCGAGCGTCTCCAGGACGTTGGTGTAGGTCAGCTCATAGGGCAGCGTGATGCCGATCATGCGACACTCGCGCAGCGGCGTCACCGATTCCAGGGTCGCCAGCGGGACGCCCTCGGCCCGCAGGAGGGCGGCCATGTCCCGGGCGGGCACGAAGCAGCGCTCCGCGGCCACTCCGCCGATCGAGTTCAGCAGGTCGTACAGGATCGCCAGCGCCTGATTGGCCATCCCGAGCTCGTAGGTGTCCGGATAGACCAGGCAGACGCGGTAGGAGACGTCCTCGCGCCGCCTCGCGCCCCACTCCGAGTCGAGGTAGCGCGCCGGCCGCTCGACGCGCCCGAACAACGCCGCCGTGCGCTGTGCGAGCTCACCCAATGCGGCTGCCCGAGGCCTCGTCTTGCCCAGGACCGCCCGCCCGGGCGGCGGGTGCGCCGGGCCGGCCTTCGCGCGCCGGCCGAAGGTGCTCCGCCCCCCGTGCCAGGCTGCCTCGGGCATCGCGGGCGCGTCGTGCGACGCCGTCTCCGAGCTCCTTGAGGCGCAGCGCCACCTGTCCGATGTCCGCGCCCTGCTCGAAGTACTCGATCGCGGCCCGCCCCATGGCGGTGGTGCCCGCGTAGCCGACTCCGCCCTTGAGGGCCCACCCGAAACCGGGCAGCAAGGCCAGCCCCTGCCGCGCGACGGCCCGGAAGACGAACCCTCCTCCGACCACGGCGGCGAGCTCCTTGATGCGGTCCGGGCCGAGGCGCTGCCCGAAGGCCGCCGCGATCTGCAGCAGCATCTTCGCCTGGTTCGCCGTCATCAGCGGCATGTCCGCGCCCGGGATGATGGCCACCCCCCCGATCAGCGCGTTCTGCCACGACGTGGCCTTCACCGCCTCCTCGGCCACACGGCGCCGAAGGAAGGGGAAGTTGTGCGCCAGAGCGAGCCGCTTGCGGGGAACGCGGTCGACCAGCCATTCGCCCAGGCGCCCATCCACCAGGCGGACCGCGTCGGGCTCGATGAGCGTGTCTGAAGACGGCACGCCCGTGCGCCGGGCCACGGTGTCGCCTATCCCGCTCGTGGCCAGAAGCGCCACCGGCACGCCCTCGCGAAGCGGCGCCCGCAGTGCGTCCTGCGCGGCGGCGCCCCCGCTGCCCACGAGCACCGCCACGGCGTCCGCGCTCGGATCCACCACCGGAACGAACCCCGGCTCGAGCAGGTCGAGGCGCATCTGTACGGTGCGTGTGGCGTGCCGGAGCCGCTCCTCGAGCACCTCGAGGACGGCCAGCGAGGCGTCGGGCTCGACGAAGAGCACCAGACGCAGGAGCCGCTCCCGCTCCTCAGTCAGCTGCGAGCCGGACCTCAGCAGATCGCGGATGTCGAGAAGGGACGGCATGAGACCCCCTTGGCTGCGTCGTCGCGAACGCGGTGACGCGGACGCGGTCGGCCCTAGGCGCCGTAGCGGCGAGCCCAGACGGACAACAGCATACCCGTTCCTGCCAGGTTGGTTACCATGAACGAGCTGCCGAAGCTGATGAAGGGCAGGGGTATGCCCGTGATCGGCATGATGCCGACCGTCATGCCGACGTTCTCCAGTATCTGGAAGGCCCACATGCTGATGAGCCCCGCGGCGATCAGTGCGCCGAACAGGTCGCGCGACGACGTCGCCACCTCCAGGGAGACCACCAGCAGCCCGAGATAGAGTGCGAGCAGCCCCACGACGCCCAGGAAGCCCAGCTCCTCGCCGAGGACCGCGAACACGAAGTCCGTGTGTCGCTCCGGCAGGAAGTTCAGGTTGCCCTGGGTCCCCGAGTAGAGGCCCTTGCCGCTGATGCCGCCCGAGCCGATGGCGATCTTGGACTGGGCCAGGTTGTAGCCCGCTCCCAGCGGGTCGCGCGCCGGATCCACGAACACGAGCAGCCGGTCCTCCTGGTAGTCCTCGAGCAGCCCCGCCTTCAGCACCACGCCGGTGACGAGGACGCCTACCAGCGCGAACACGAGGAACCACCTGGGTCTCAGCCCGCCGACGAGCAGCATCCCCAACGTGATGGCCACGAAGACGAGCCCCGTGCCGAGGTCGGGCTGCATCAGGATGAGCGTCAGGGGGACGGCGAGGTGCGCGAGCACGCGGAGCACGTCCCTGGGCTGCTCGATGCGCCCCTTGAAGCCGGATATCACCGCCGCCATGATCACGATGGTGATGAGCTTGGCGGGTTCCGAGGGCTGGAAGAGCCTGAAGCCGGCGACCTGGAGCCACGAGGTCGCGCCCTTGGCCGTGTCCCCCAGCCCCGGGATCCTCGGCGAGATGATGAGCAGCGCGTTCAGCACGGCCAGCGGCCCGATCCAGCCCTTGAGCTTCTGGTAGTCCAGGGCCCAAGCCACGAGCAGCGGCACCAGCCCGATGGCCAGGCCGAGCACGTGCCGCCCGATCATGCCGTCCGCGCCGGGCATCCCGCTGGTGGCCGACCTCACGACGACCGTGCCGTAGACGGTGAGGCCCGTCACGACCAGCAGCAGCGGCAGGTTCGCCCGTGCCCGGATCCGCCCTATGCCCTCTCTGCGCACGTCCGCCTACCTCGAGACGTCCGTCGCGTGGACCCGCTCCGTCGACAACCCGAGCAGCTTGCCGAGGACCGAGCGCGCCGCGGGCCCGGCCACGGAGCCACCGTGTCCGCCCTGCTCCACCACCGCAGCCACCACGTACCGCGGGTTCTCGGCAGGCGCGTAGCCCACGAAGAGAGCGTAGTCGTCCTTCTTGTTGACCTCCGCGGTGCCGGTCTTGCCCTCCACCGTCGTGCCGAAACCGCGGAAGACGGCCGCGGCCGTGCCTCCCGTCGTGACGTCGCGCAGCCCGCGCCGGAGCACCCCGATCCGCCCGCGCGACAGCTTCAGGTCCCGCTCGACGCGACGTTCCCCCTGGAGGGCTGCCTTGCCGTCCACGTCGAGCACGGCGTCGAGCACGCGGGGCCGCAGGACCTCGCCGCCGTTGGCGATGGCCGCGTACGACACGGCGAGTTGCAGCGGCGTGGCCAGCATGTCGCCCTGGCCGATCGCCATGTTCACGGTGTCGCCCGGCACCCACACCGCCGCTTCCGGATAGTTCTCGTTGAACTTCTTCTTCCAGGCGGCGTCGGGCACCCGTCCGCCCACCTCCCCGGGGAGGTCGACGCCGGTGGGCGCGCCGTACCCGAACCGGCGGGCGACCTCCTGGATCTCCTCCTCGCCGCGCTTGTAGAAGGCGTAGCCGATCTCGTAGAACACCGTGTCGCACGAGTCCTGGATGCCTCGGCGGAAGCTCACCGACCCGTGCCCCGAGCGGTTCCAGCAGTACTTCGACCACTGCTCTCCCATGCCGCTCCACTTCCCGGAGCACCGGTACGTGGTCCACTCGCTCGCGATGCCGGCGTCCAGCGCCGCGGCCCCCGTGACGAGCTTGAACGTGGAGGCGGGCGGGTACGCCGCCATGATGGCGCGGTTGTTCAGGGGGTACTCGCTGCCCTCGTCGTTGAGCCGCTTCCACTCCCTGCTGCTGATGCCGCCGAGGAAGAGGCCGGGGTCGTACGTGGGCGCACTGGCCATCGCGAGCACCTCGCCGCTGCGCACGTCCATCGCCACGACCGCGCCGGCCTTGGCCTTGGGGAAGCGCTGCGCACGGGCCTCCTCGAGCGCGTCGGCGAGCGCCTTCTCCGCGACCTCCTGCACGTCAAGGTCGATCGTCAGTCGGACGTCGCGCCCCGGCACCGGCTCGATCTCCTCGATCACCCCCTTGGGACGGCCGCGCGCGTCCACCTCGATGCGCCTGTAGCCGCGGTCGCCCTGCAGCACCGTCTCGAACTGCCGCTCCGCGCCGCTCTTGCCCACTGTGTCACCGAGGCGGTAGCCGGTGAGGTCCGCCTGCACGAGCTCACGCTCGCTGATCTCACCGGTGTAGCCGAGCACGTGCGCCGCCGTGCTGCCGCCGGGGTAGTCGCGCACCGCGACCACCGCGGCTTCCACTCCCGGGAAGCGCTCCGAGTTCTCCTCGAGGTAGGCGACCACGCGCATCGGCACGTCCACCGCGACGACCCGCGGCTTCAGCGCAGCCTCGCGCACGCTCGAGAGCCGCTCCTCGATCTCGTCGGCCGGTATCCCGAGCAGCGCCGAGAGGTCGTCCACGAGCGGCCGGTCGTCCTTGGCTCCGGGTTCCACGGTCACCGCGAGGGCAGCGCGGTTGGTGACCAGCGGGCGCCCCTTGCGGTCCAGGATACGGCCGCGGGCCGCGTCGAGCGGTATCTCGTGGATCCGGTTGTCCTCGGCCTGCGCCGCGAACGTCTCGCCGAAGAGAACCTGCATCGTCCACAGCCGCACGAGCAGCACGCCGAGGATGCCGACGACGATGATGCCGAGGGCCGCGAAGCGGGGCTTGAGCCGTTGGCGGTAGTCCACGGTCGCCACAGGTCTCCTAAGCTAGGCGTTTGAAGGTGGTGATCGACGGGCCCTGTCGCAGCAACCGGGCAAGCCACGGGAAGACGAGCAGCGCCAGCACCGTGTCGTACACGGCGCCGGGCAGTACGACGCCCGCCAGCGTCGAGACGAACGGACCGCCCACCCCGAGCACCGAGAGCACGAGCCAGTACCCGAGCTCGGCGCCCAACGCGGCGACGAGCGCGACGGTCACCGGCATGAGCCACCCCGCCGCGAACATGTTCGCCTGCAGCGCTCCCGCGCCGTAGCCGACCAGCGTCAGCACGAGCGCCCAGGGCCCCACCGGCGACGTGCCGAGCAGGTCGAGCAGGAGCCCGGCCGCGAAGCCCGCCGAGGCGCCGTGCCGCGGCCCCTCCACCAGCGCGATCACGACGACCACGAGCAGCAGGAAGTTAGGCACGACGCCGCCGATCGCGAACTCCGGGGCGATGGCCACCTGGAGCAGCGTCGCCGCCGCGATCGCGCCGACCGTCGGAAGCAAGCCCCTCACTCCGGATCCACCCCCTCCACCTCCGGCGCCCCGCCGCGCAGCACGAGGACCTCCTCGATCCGGCCGACCGGCACGGCGGGGGCGACCACGATCCTCGGGAAGAGGTCGGCCGAGCGCGCCTCGACCTCCACCACCTCGCCTACCGGCAGGCCTCTGGGGTAGACGCCGCCCATGCCGGAGGTGAGGACCACGTCGCCGACCTTGGGCAGGTTCTTGCGGTCGGTGAAGTCCAGCGTCATCAGCCCCTCGATCGAGCCGCGGACGACGCCCTCGGCGCGCGTCCGCTGGACCATGGCCGCCACCCCGCTACGCTGGTCGGTGATGAGCCGTATCCTGGCGCTGCGCGCCGAGACCGTCACGACCTGCCCGAGGAGGCCCTCGCTGCCCACCACCGGCATCCCCGGCACGACCCCGTGGTCGGTGCCCCGGTCGATCGTCATGGCGCCCTCCCACGGTGCTGCCGGCTTGCCGATGATGTGGGCCGCAAGGGCGTCGTAACGCTCCTGCTCGGCGAAGCCGACCAGCGCCCGGAGCCGCGCGTTCTCCAGAGCGGCCTCCTGCAGGTCGGCGTTCGCACGGCGCAGCTCCGCGTTCTGCTCGCGCAGCGTCTCGATCTGGGTGCGCGACAGGCCCAGTGCGGCCACACGGTCACCCGTCCAGCGGATGGGCGCCGTGACCCATCGTCCCGCCCGCACCGCGGGCGTCACGGCGGCCAGCAGTCCCGAGCGGGTCCGGTGCAACGGGCCGGCGTCGCCTTCCCTGAAGTAGAGGGTCATCAGGACCAGGGACGCCGTGATGAGCGCGGCGAGCAGCAGCGGACCGGATCGATGTGGGTCGTTGCCTAGGGACCTCATGGATGCCTTCGGCCGGCCGCGAGCCGGCTAGCGCGAGACGGTCAGTACCTTCTTGAGCGCATCGATCTCCTCGAGCGCCATGGCGCTTCCGAGCACGACGTTGATGAGCGCGTTCTCGGAGACGTGCACGGGCATGCTCGTCTCCGCCTTCAGACGGTCGTCGATGCCCTTGAGCAGCGCGCCGCCGCCGGTCAACACGATGCCGTACTCCATGATGTCGCTGGAGAGCTCGGGCGGGGTCTGCTCCAGGCTGCCCTTGATCGCCGCGATGATCGCCAGCGTCGGCTCCTCGACGGCCCCGCGGATCTCCTCCGAGGAGATCTGCAGCGTCCTGGGCAGCCCGGTGAGCAGGTCGCGGCCGCGCACCTCGACGTCCAGCTCCTCGGTCAGCGGGTGGGCCGAGCCGATCTCGAACTTGATCTCCTCGGCGGTGCGCTCCCCGATGAGCACGTTGTACTCGCGCTTGATGTGGTTGATGATCGCCTCGTCGAACTCGTCGCCGCCGATGCGTATCGACTGCGCCACCACCACGCCGCCCAGCGAGATCACGGCGACCTCGGTGGTGCCGCCCCCGATGTCCACGACCATGTTGCCGGTGGGCTCCTGGATCGGCAGACCCGCCCCGATGGCGGCGGCCATCGGCTCCTCGATCAAGTACGCGTGACGCGCCCCGGCCTGCATGGTCGCCTCGAAGACCGCGCGCTTCTCGACCTCCGTCACGCCGGACGGCACGCAGACCACCACGCGCGGTTTGGGCTGCCAGGGGAAGCGTTTCAAACGAGTCTTGTTTATGAAGTAGCGCAGCATCGCCTCGGTGACCTCGAAGTCGGCGATGACCCCGTCCTTCAGCGGGCGGATGGCCACGATGCTGCCGGGCGTGCGGCCGAGCATGCGCTTGGCCTCGATGCCCACGGCCAGCACGCGCTTGGTGTCCTTCTCGACGGCCACGACCGACGGCTCGATCAGCACGATGCCCCGTCCTCGGACCGAGACCAGCGTGTTGGCGGTGCCGAGGTCGACCGCCATGTCGCCGCCCCACGAGTTGAAGAACATATCGATGAGCGACACCCGTCGTCTCCTCGTCTTCACGGCCGCGAACGAGCGCGGCGAGGGCCGCCGGGAGCCGACGGCGCGAAAGAACGGCCCGCGACCCCACCGGGTGCGCGGCCGCTCCAAGGTCCGGTAGAGCATACCACAGGGCGACTCTCCCGCATGACATCTCCGCAGGTTCCACGGTCACATCGCGCCCATGTCGCGTAAGCTGGCGTGCGTCCCTCCGTCGCCGATGATCACGTGGTCGAGCACCTCGATCCCGAGCACGTCCCCCGCGCGTACCAGGCGCCGGGTGAGCTGCATGTCCGCGCCCGAGGGCGTCGGGTCGCCGCTGGGGTGGTTGTGGACGAGCACCACGGAGGCTGCCGAGACGCGGACCGCCTCCTTGAACAGCTCGCGCGGGTGCACGATCGAGGCGTTGAGGCTGCCTACCGAGATCTCCAGCAGCCGAAGGAGCCGGTTCTTGGTGTTGAGCGCCAGGATCCAGAAGTGCTCGCGGTCCAGCCCCCACAGCTGCGGCCCGCATATCTCCACCACCTGCTCGGGAGTCGAGACCACCGGTCTCGCTCCCTGACCCCTGCTCGCCGCGCGGCGGCTCACCTCGAGGCACGCGAGCACACGCGCCGCGGCGGCCGGCCCCACACCGGGGTAGCGGACGAGCTCCTCGGCGCACAGGCGCCACAGGTCGGGCAGGGGGTGACTCCGCAGTATCTCCCGCGCGCTGCCCTCGGCCGTGCCGGCGAGCACCGCCAGCAGCGCCTCGTCCGAGACGGACTCCGGATACCCGGAGAGGAGCAGCTCCCTCGCCGGGACCTCAGAGCTCCCGAGCGGCCGCGGGGCCACGCGGCACCCCCTCCCCCGTCCCCGGTGCGCCTTCGGCGAGGGGGCGGGAGAGGACGCGGGGAGCGCGAGAGAGGGCCGCGGCGGCCATCGACCCGGTCGCCAGGCCCGCCGCGAGGGCGAGCGCCAGGGAGAGCGGGGCGAGCGAGAGCGGGGCCGGCGACCCGGTCAGGACGCACGCCGCCGCGAGTTGGGCGAGCACGTGGGCGGCCGCGCCGGCGACCGACCAGCCCACGGCGCTGAACGTCCGGCCCGCCGAGGCGAGACCGGCCATGACCAGCCACGCCGCACCGGCGCCGGCAAGCGCCATGGCCGAGGCCGGTCCCCCGAGGGAGCCTGTCGCCAGCCCCACGGCCAGCACACGGCCCAGGCTCACGACCAGCGCCGGGCGCGCTCCGAGCAGCGCGAGCGCGACCACCACGGCGACGTTGCCGAGCCCGAGGCGGACACCCGGCACCGGCAACGGCGGCAATGCGACGGCCTCCGCGTAGCCCAGCACGGCGGCGAGCGCCACGAGGGCCGCCGTCTGAACGGTGAGGTCAGCGCGAGACGGCATCCAGCGACCCTCCCGCGCTCTCGATGACGACGCGGTTCGGCGCGCACACCACGGGGCGACCCGCCGAGGACCACCCGCTTCGCACGCAGACCTGGTCGGGGCAGTCGGCCTCCAGCACGCGCGCGCGCCCGCCGGCGACCTCCACGACGAGCTCCCCTCGCGAGCCGGCGACCTTCAACCGCGCATCCTCGGCGAAGCGGCTCACTCCCTGCGGGGAGCGCACGGTCACGCCCCCCTCGGGACCGGCGATCGCGCGGGAAGACAGCGGCACCGCGGCCAGTGCCAGCGCGCCGACGACGGCCACGACGATACGGTCACCGCGGGTCATCAGGCCTCGGCAGCCTCCTTGGGACGTGACGCGGGCTTGACCGCGGCGTCGCCCGCCTTGCCGTCGAAGGCGCTCGTGGGGAGCCTGCTCCCCGCCCCGGTGAAGTCGATGCAGTCCTGCGGGCACACCTCCACGCAGACGCCGCAGGCCGTGCACTTGGCGTAGTCGATGACGGCGTTGCCGTCCTCCACGTGTATGGCATCGGACTCGCACGCCTTCTCGCACTTCTTGCAGGCGATACAGCACACGGGGCACGTCTTCTTTCGCAGCGCCGGCTTGTCGTGCGCGCTGCAGCGCACCACGACCGCCGCATCGTCGGGAATCATCTCGAGCAGCTTGAACCGGTCGCGCGGGCACTCCTTGACGCACAGCCCGCACCCGGTGCACTTGCGCAGGTCGATCACGGGCAGGCGGCGCTCGTCGAGGTGGATCGCGTCGAACGGGCACGCCGACACGCAGTCCCCGTACCCGAGGCACCCCCAGGCGCATGCGAGGTCCCCGCCCCCGACCCTCTGCACGGCGTTGCACGACAGGACACCCGAGTAGTCGAACGCCCGCTCCGCCCGGGTCCCTCCGCCGCAGTGCCGGGCCGAGACGACCGCGGCCATCGTAGCCTTCTCCAGCCCGAGCGTCTCGCAGACCGCCTCGGCCACCGACGGTCCGCCTGCCGTGCACGCGGTCGGCGGCAGCGTGCCCTCCACCATGCCCACGGCCACCTGGAAGCACGACGGGTTGCCGCATGCCCCGCAGTTCGCCCCCGGCAGCATCGTGTTGACGCGGGCGACGCGCTCGTCGACCTCCACGTGGAAGGCGCGAGAGGCCACGGCGAGCGCCGCGCCGATGACCAGCCCCATGAGGGCGAGGGCCCCGATCGCTTTGAGCAGCAGTGTCGCGTCCAAGGAGACCCTCCTTCCCTACAGCCCGAACCAGCCCGCCAGCCCGATGTAGGCCAGCGAGAGCAAACCCGCGGTTATGAACGCCATCGGCGCGCCCTTGAGCGCGGCCGGCGCAGGAGCGAGTTCCAGCCGGTCCCGGATCGCCGCGAACGTCAGCAGCGCGAAGCCGAAGCCCACCGCGCTGCCGAGCGTGTAGACGATCGCCTGAAGGAAATCGCCCACGTAAAAGTCCACCCCGAGCTTGAAGAACTCCACCTTCACCGACTCCGTGGCGGTGGCCAGCACCGCGCAGTTGGTGGTGATCAGCGGCAGGAAGATCCCCATCGCCGTGTACAACGGGGGGCTCGACTTGCGCAGGAACATCTCCACGAACTGCACGAGCCCGGCGATCACCAGGATGAACGCGGGGATGTACAGGAAATCCCCGACGCCGAGCGGCTCGAGCAGGAAGCGCCAGAACACCCACGTCGCCGCCGACGCCATCGTCATCACGAAGACCACAGCGAGGCTCATGCCGATGGATGTCTCGTAGCTCGACGAGACGCCGAAGAAGGGGCACAGGCCGATGAACCTCGTCAGCAGGATGTTGCTGACGAACGCGGCGCCGATGAAGAGCAGCCCGTACTGCGCCAGCGTGCTCATGCCGCTGCCTCCTCGCCGAACCCCTCGTCGACGTGTGCCCGTATGCGCCTGCCCTTGTTCCAGGACTCGAACGCGTTGATCGCGCCCATCAGGAAGCCGAACAGGATGAACGCGCCGGGGAACAGGATGAGGATGCTGGGAGGCTGGTAGAACCCCGGCATCCGGAGAAGCGTGGCGCCGAGGAAGTCGAGGTGCCCGGAGCCGAAGAGCTCGCGCACGAATCCCAGGGTCACGATCACCATCGCGAAACCGAGCCCCTTGCCGAGTCCGTCGGCGACGGAGAGCGTCACGCCGTTCTGGTAGGCGAACGCCTCGGAGCGCCCGAGGATGAGGCAGTTCACGACGATGAGCGGGATCCATATCCCGAGGATCGCGTAGATGCTCGGAAGGAACGCCTTCATGGTCAGGTCGACGATGGTCACGAACGTGGCGATGACCACGATGAAGACCGGGATGCGGACCGTGGTGGGCACCAGAGTGCGGATCGACGAGACGATCACGTTGCTCATCACGAGCACGAAGATCACCGCCAGGGCCATGAAGAAGGCTCCCTGGATGAGGTTCGACACCGCCAGGGTGGCACACAGCCCTATCATCAGACGCGTGAGCGGGTTCTCCAGGACCAGTCCCGAACGGAACACACGCAGCCACTCGCTCATCGGCTCGCCACCTCCTCCCCTCTCAGCACCTCGTCGAACACGCGTCCCGCGGCCGCCACGCCGTTGGCGACACCGCGCGACGACTTCGTCGCACCGCTGATCGCATCCAGCGTCTTGGCGTCGTCGGCGATCGTCTCGGCGGACCACGCCGAGAACTGCTCCAGGAACCGGGCCTGCCCGACCTGCGTCCCCAGCCCCGGAGTCTCGTTCATCGTGAGTATGCTGACGCCGAGGACTTTCCCATTCCTATCCACGGCCACGACCATCTGTATCCTGCCGCCGTAGCCACGAGGTGCCACCTTCAGCGCCCACCCCGCCTCCTCCTCCGCGGTCACCGCGCGGAAGATCCCGAGCACCCGTGGCTCGCCCGCGGCCTCCTGCGCCCGCGTGAGGAGCGCCTCATCGAGCACGGGGTCGAAGCTCTCGGCGCCCTGATAGGCCGCCGACAGCGACCGCGCCTCGGCCTGCCGGTCCTGGTCCAGGATCCGCTCCCTCGTCGCCAGATACGTCGCTCCGAGAGCACCCGACGCGACCACGCACGTGACCACGACGGAGAGGACCAGCCTAAGAGGATGATTGTCACTCACTGCGGCTCACCCACCCGTAGGTCCTCGGCACGAAGGCCCGGTCCAGCATCGGCGCCAGACCGTTCATGAACAGGATCGCAAAGGTCGTGGCCTCCGGCATCGAGCCGAAGAAGCGCCCCAACGCGTTGAAGACGCCGCAGCCCACTCCGAAGAGCAGCCGCGCGTTGGGCGACATCGGGGAGGAGACGTAGTCGGTCGCCATGTAGAAGGCGCCGATCATGAGCCCGCCGGCGAGCATATGGAAGACGGGGTCGCCCCCGAAGGCCGCGGACAGCACCGCCATCGTCCCGACGTAGCCGGCGGGGATCCGCCAGTCGATGATGCGGACCGCGACCAGCACCAAGCCCCCGGCGATGAGCAGAGCGGCGGAGATCTCGCCGATGGACCCCGAGAGATTCCGGAAGAGCAGGTCCCCGTAGAGCGAGGACGTCTGGAACCCGTACCCTCCGGCCGCCGCCCGGTCAGCCGCGGCCAGTCCCAGCGGCGTGGCGCCGCTCACGGCGTCCAGCTCGCCGACGCCCTCCATCCCCAGCGTGCGGAACCACCCCCCGTTGGGCTGCAGAGCCAGCACGCCGGCCCACGAGATGACTATCATCGCGCGGCCGACGAGCGCCGGGTTGAACAGGTTCCAGCCCAGCCCGCCGAAGAGCATCTTGCCGAGCCCGATGGCGACGACACCTCCGGCGAACGCCATCCACCACGGTGTGTAAGGGGGCAGCGTCATCGCCAGCAGTACGCCCGTGAGCACAGCGGTCAGGTCGCCGAGCGTGTGACGCTTCTTGGCGATCGCGTTCCATGCGAACTCGGTGCCCACCGCGCCGGTGAGGCTGCCCGCGGCCACGAGCAGCGCCGGGGTGCCCATGTTCCACAGTGCCCACAGCAGCGACGGCGCCAAAGCCGCCAGCACCCACGCCATGATGCCCCGTGCGGTCAAGGACGCCGCGATGTGCGGGGAGGACCCGGCCTTGAGCCGGCGAACACCCCCTGCCTCGCTCACTGCTTCGCTCCTTTCAGCATCGCCGCCTGCTTCGCGCGACGGAGCAGCTGCACCAGCGGCCGGCTCGTCGGGCACGCGTACGCGCAGCACCCGCACTCGATGCAGTCCAGTACGTGGGCCTCCTCGGCCCTGGACCAGTCACCGCCGGTCGCGAAGATCCCGATCGCGTACGGCCGGAGGAATATCGGGCAGGCCTCCGCGCAGCGCCCGCACCTGATGCAGGGCTGGTCGCCGTAGACCTCGGGCGGTACCTGGTCCGCTCGCAGCACCGTGATCCCGGAGGTGCCTTTGGTGACAGGGACGTCGAGCACCCCGAGGGCGAAGCCGGTCATCGGCCCGCCGGAGACCACGCGGCCGACCGGCTCGACGAGGCCGCCCGCGGCCTCTATCAGCGCCGACACGGGCGTGCCCAGCAGCGTCAGGTAGTTGCCCGGCCGCGCCACTGCACCGGTGACGGTGACGATCCGCTCGATGAGCGGCTTCCCCCGGTCGACGGCGTCGGCCACGGCGGCGGCGGTGCCGACGTTGTGCACCAGCGCGCCGGTGGCGGCAGGGAGCTTGCCCTTGGGGACCTCCTTGCCCAGCAGCGTCCAGATCAGCTGCTTCTCCGCCCCTTGGGGGTAGCGGGTCGGGAGCGCCGCGACCTCGACGTCGTCGCCCGCGACGGCACGAAGGGCCTCCACCGCATCCATCTTGTTATCCTCGACCCCTATGACGACACGCGAGGCGCCCACCGCGTCGCGGATCAGCCGCCCCCCGCGCACGACGCGCTCCGGCTGCTCGAGCATGAGGCGGTGGTCGGCCGTCAGGAACGGCTCGCACTCGCAGCCGTTCAGGATCACGGTGCTGATCCGCATGTCCTGAGGGGGCTGCAGCTTCACGGCGGACGGGAAGGCCGCCCCGCCCATGCCGACGATGCCCGCCGCCCGCACAACGGCCTTGACGTCCTCGGATCGCTCCAGCGTCACGAAGGAGTCCAGGTCCTGCTCGGCATCGGGGACGATCTCGACGGCGCGCGACCGCAGACCGGGTGCGAGCGGGACCTCGACGACGCCGGCCACCTGGCCGTCCACGGGCGAGTGCACCGGCGCGCTCACCATCGCCTCTACACTGCCGACCACCTCGCCCCTTCGGACCCGGTCGCCCTTCGCCACGACGGGCTCGTTCGGAGCGCCGAGGTGCTGGCTCATCGGCACGACGATCCGCTCGGGTACGGGCGCACGGACCACGACCCGTCCTTCGGTGGCCTCTTTGTGCTCCGGAGGGTGCACTCCACCCCGGAAACGTACATACGCCAAATTCATCACCTCGAGGTGATACGGGAGCGGGGGGACGCGTTTCGACTACGATCCGATATCCCGGCCCGGACTCCTTCAGCCGCACCTCTTACCCCAAGGCCGGTGTCCCGGAGGGCGATCTCCAGGACGGCCTTAGGGATGCATTGTACGGCTGTTCGCCATGGCGCGCACCCATGACCTTCGCGTCGGCTTCGCGACTTGTCCGGTCGGCTCAGCCGAAGAAGACCGCGATCTCCCGCTCCGCACTGGCGGGCGAATCGGATCCGTGCACGAGGTTCGCGTCGAGCTCGAGGCCGTAATCGCCACGGATGGTCCCGGGCGCCGCCTCGGCGGGGTCCGTCGCGCCGATGAGCTTGCGCACAACGGAGACGGCCCCGGGACCGGAGAGGACCATCTTGAGCACGGGCCCCGAAGTGACGTAGGCGATGAGCCCCTCGTAGAAGGACCTCCCCTGATGCTCGGCGTAGTTGGCGGCGGCCTGCTCCTTGGTCACCGTGCCGTACTCGGCCCGCTCGATCGTCAGGCCGGCGTCCTCGAAGCGGGACACGATCCGCCCCACCAGACCCCGCGCCACGGCATCCGGCTTGATCATCACGTAGGTCCTCTGGGTCACTCGGTCTCCTTCTTCACGTATCCGGCGAGCGGCCTCCCTACGAGCCCCCGCCCGTCGAGCGCCAGTCGTTCTCGACGCCCGTGACCTTCCATCCCACGCCCTCGCGCGCCAGCGTCAGCTTCAGACGGAGCGGCGCCCCGCGGTCCAGGGTCAGCGTCACCTCGACGACCGACCTGGACGCCGAACGGTCGACGCCCCCGATGGTGAAGCCCTGGAAGCTCGGAGGCACCTTCGCCATCTCCTTGTCGATGTCCTTCTCGGGCACGGCCACCCAGTAGCCCTCGATGGCCGTCCCCTTGCCGCGCGCGTGGAGAAGCCCCTTCACGGTGCCCGACTGGGTCGGGTATCCCAGCCCTGCGGCGTAGGCCGAGACGAGGACGACCACCGTCGCAAGAGCGCCGGCCACCCACAAGCCCGGGCCCTTCCGGCCGCCGGAGGCCGCGCGGTCGCGACGCTCGTCGCGGCGCGCCGCGCGGTCGCTCTCCCGCATCTGCTCCTCGGTCCGGTTGAAGAAGTCGGCCATGCGGTCGCCCTGCTCGCCCGCAGCCGTCGCGTCCGGCACCGTAGGCACCGCGGCCCCGGGCGGGACCGCCACCATGGCGTCCACGCCGGCTCTCACGCTCCCCGGGATCTCGGCGCGGGGCGCTTGGCCGGGCACCTCCTCCACGCGGACTTCCGGCGCGACCGGCGGCATCTCGCCGGTCACCCAGCCCTCCACGATCTCGCGGTCCCCCGCCCGGCCGGTCGCCGCCCGGCGGCTCGCCTCGTAGACGGCCGCCGTGTCGGGGGAGAGCGTATGGTCGTAGAGTGCCACGGCCTTCTCGAACGCGCGGATGGCGTCCTCGTGCTTGCCCACCGACGCGAACGCCACGCCCAGGTTCGCGGCCGCGCGCCCCTTGCCCTTGTACTCCGGCAGCTCGAGAGCGGCCTTGTACGCCTCGATCGCGTCCTCGGGCCGGTCGAGCCGCATCAGGCACAGGCCGAGGTTGTTCAGCGCCTTGCCCGGGTCCCGGTTGCCCGTGTCCAGCGCCGCCTGCCGATAGGCGAGAGCGGCGTCCTCCACGCGCCCCATCTCCCACAGGGCACCTGCCATCCCCTGGAGGGCCTTGTGGTCGGCATCGTAGCCCGGTTCCTCCAGGGCCTCGCGGTAGGCCCTCACCGCCTCGTCGTAGGCCCCGGTCGCCGCTTGCGCGGTTCCGAGGTTCGCCCACACCGCGCCGCGCTTCTCGTAGATCTCGTCCATGAGAGCGTGGCCGTAGACCGTCACCGCGTCCGAGTACCGCCGCAACCGCATGAGGGAGTTGCCCGCCCTGTGGTAGGCGGCGCCGTTCCCTTCCTTGCCCCGCCCCGCGGAAGCAAGGAAGGCCTTGGCGGCCGCCCGCAAATCGCCGGCGGCGTAGGCCTCCTCGGCCTCGCGGAAGCGCGCTTCGTCCACCCGGGCCCCTACTCGCGCACGTCGATCGTCCCGATGGAGTCACCGATCTCGATGCTCTCCACAACGTCCATTCCGCTCGTGACCTGACCGAAGACGGTGTAGTTGCCGTCAAGGAACGGCTGTGGCCCGAGGCAGATGTAGAACTGGGAGCCGGCGGAGTCCGGGCTCTCGCTCCTGGCCATCGCGAGCGTCCCCGTCACGTGCTTGCGCGAGTTGAACTCCGCTCTCACGTTGAACCCCGGGCCGCCGGTTCCCAGCGCCGGGTCCTGCGGCCGCATCGTCCGCGTCCTCTGCCGCTCGATGACCGCTCTGACCTCCGCCGCCGAGAGGCCCTTGGTGAGCGGGTCACCTCCCTGCACCACGAATCCGGGCTCAACGCGGTGGAACCGGATGCCGTCGTAGAACCCGTCCTCGGCGAGCTTCAGGAAGGACTTCACGGTCTCGGGGGCATCCTCGGGGTAGAACTCGACCTCGACGTCCCCCTTGGACGTCCTGATGAGAGCCGTCGCGCCTGCGGTGGGAGTAGCCACCTGTGCCTCCCCTTCCTCCCGCGTCTCGGGCGGTAGCGTTTCCGTTTCCTCGGCGGTGCTTCGACCGTCCCGACCCCCCCCGCCGCCGTCGGCCTGCCCGCCCGAGCACCCTTGCAGCGCGAGGACCGACGAGACCAGCGCCACGGTGAGCGCGAGGGCGACGGGGCCGAGCGGGAATCTACGCAATCGTGGTCCCTCCGTCCGTGTCGCAGGCGCCAGCGGACAGAGGACCGGGCATCCCGCTCGGGGCTGTGGGTCATTCTATCAGTGGCCGCTCGCTAGGAGTATCATTGTCCGGACTCGCTCCGGACCGGAGCCCTCCGGCGCGCACACGGTTGAGACGGACCGAAGGAGGAGATGCGCTTGGGAGCACCCAGCACGGACAAGGTCCGAAACGTGGTTCTCGTCGGCCATCAGGGAGCAGGCAAGACGTCCCTGGCCGAGGCGATGATGTACCTGGCCGGCGAGACGAAACGCCTCGGTAAGGTCGGGGCCAGCTCCAACCTCGACTACGACCCCGAAGAGGTCAAACGGGGCTTCACGGTGAACCTGAGCCTCGCTCCGCTGACGTTCAAGGGCTTCAAGGTCAACGTGATCGACACCCCCGGCTACGTCGACTTCGTCGCCGACGCGATCGCCGGGATACAAGCCGCCGAGATGGCCCTGTTCGTTGTCGACGCGGTCGCCGGGCCGCAGGTGCAGACGGAGCGCCTCTGGAAGATCGCGGGGGACATGGGCGTCGCCCGGGCCGTCTTCGTGAACCGGCTGGACAAGGAGCATGCCGACTTCGACGCGACCATGGCCAAACTCGACGCCGCCTTCGGGCACCGGGTCGGCACCGTTCAGATCCCGATGGGCGCGGAGGCCGACCTTCGCGGCGTCGTCGACGTGATCCGGATGAAGGCCTTCCACCACGAGGGCGACAAGGAGGTCGTCGGCGACGTCCCCGCGGAGTTCGCCGACGCCGCCGACGCTGCCCGCGAGAAGCTGATGGACCTGGTCGCCGAGGCCGACGACGAGCTGATGGAGAAGTACCTCGAGGGCGAGAAGCTCTCACAGGAGGAGCTCGAGTCGCTGCTGGACAAGGCGATCGCCAAGGGCATCTTCATCCCGGTCTTCGTAGGTTCCGCGGAGACGCTCCAGGGCGTCGAGGACCTGCTGGAGGAGATCGTGTCGTTCTTCCCTGACCCCACGGGCCACGCCCCCATCCCCACCGCGGAGGGCGGCGAGGCCCGCGTGACCGCCGGCGGCGAGACGGCCGCGTTCGTGTTCAAGACGATGTCGGACCCGTACGTGGGGCGCATGAACTTCGTGAAGGTCGTCTCGGGTGCGGTCGCGCCCAACGTCGATCTGGTCAACGCGCGCACGGGCAAGAAGGAGCGTGCCGGCCACGTCTACAAGATGCGCGGCAAGGAGACCGAGGATGTCACCTCCGTGCCCGCGGGCGATATCGCCGTGCTGCCGAAGCTCGGCGACGTGCTCACGAACGACACGCTGTCGACCGGCGGCAAGGCGCGCTTCGGCGGCATGCCGCTGCCCGAGCCCCTGTACCCGGTCGCGGTGGTGGCCAAGACCAAGACCGACGAGGACAAGCTCGGCACGGCGCTCAAGTCGATCGTCGACGAGGACCCGAGCCTCTCGCTGCGACGCGACGACGAAACGCACCAGACCGTGCTGACCGGCATGGGCGAGACCGCGATCGACGTGGTCGTGAGCCGTCTTCGCGAGCGCTTCCACGTGGAGGCGGAGCTCGAGGAGTTGCGCATCCCGTACCGCGAGACGATCCGCAAGACCGCGCAAGCGCAGGGCCGGCACAAGAAGCAGACCGGCGGCGCCGGCCAGTTCGGTGACGCGTGGCTGCGCCTGGAGCCCAACCCCCGTGGCGGCTACGAGTTCGTCGACGAGATCGTCGGCGGCAAGATCCCCCGGCAGTTCATCCCGGCTGTGGACAAGGGCGTCCGGGAGACCATGGCGCAGGGCGTGCTCGCGGGCTATCCCGTCGTCGACGTCAAGGTCGCCGTCTATGACGGCTCGTACCACTCGGTGGACTCCTCGGAGATCGCGTTCAAGACCGCGGCGCGAATCGGCTTCCGTGCCGCCGCCGAGAAGGCGGACCCGGTCCTGCTCGAGCCCATCGCCACGATGGAGGTGCGCGTACCCGACCAGTACGCCGGCGCCGTGATGGGCGACATCAGCTCGATCCGCGGACGCGTGCTGGGCATGGACGCCCCCGAGCCCGGCGTCCAGACGATCAAGGTGCAGGTGCCCTACGCCGAGGTGGTCCACTACTCGCCGCACCTGCGCTCCATCACGAGCGGGACGGGCGAGTACAGCATCAGGATCGAGGACTACGAGCAGGTTCCCGGCGACCTGGCCAAGAAGGTCATCGAGCAGGCCGCCAAGGACAAGGAATAGCACCGCTTTCCTGCCCCGCCTCTGCAACGACGCGAGGGCCGCCTCCCTCGAGGCGGCCCTCGCGTTCGTCGGCCGATGATGACTCACGCGATGCGGCGTGCGCGGCTCGTGTGGTCTCCGCGCCGGGCGGCGTTCGGCCCACCGCCCTCGCAGGCTAGCCTTTGACGGACTCCCCGTAGCCGTAGACCCTGGCGCCGAGCGAGCGGTACTCCGTCGGGCAGTACGACAGGGGCCTCAACGCATCGTAGTCGACCTTCCCGTCGGCGAGCACGGACTCCTCGGCGTACGCGCCGAGTACGCGCGCCACGAACAAGTCGTGCACCCCCAGCGAGAGCCGCTCCACGACGGCGCACTCCAGGACGTACGCGGCCTCGGCGATCCGCGGAGCACCTACGTCCTCCGCCGGTTCCGGTGTCAGGCCGGCAGCCTCCCACTTGTCCGTGTCGCGTCCGCTGCGCACCCCGCAGACGTCCACCGAACGCACCATCTCCTCGGACAGCAGGTTCAGGCAGAACTCGCCGCTCGCCACGATGAGGCCGTGGGTGTGCCGCGTGGGACGGACCGCGACGGTGACGTGGACCGGTTCCGAGCAGGCCATACCCACCCACGCGAGCGTTATCAGGTTCGAGCCGCCGCCGGGGGCGGCGGCCGTGACCACCGCCACCGGGCTCGGGAACACGAACGCGTGCCTCGTCTCTACCTTCATCGGCACTTCCTCCCCTCGACCTTCTCCCCGCCGTCATCGACGAGACCCGGCAGCGCCGGGTCTCGATGGCGGTGCTCGATGGCGCCCTCGACAGGATTCGAACCTGTGGCCTTCTGCTCCGGAGGCAGACGCTCTATCCACTGAGCTACGAGGGCGTTTCTCCGGCGGCTCCCCGCCGTCGGCGAATGCGCACTGTACCACACGGCGGTGCCGCTCGCCACCCGACTCGGAGGGGGTCGCGGCGGTGCCCGCGACCCTAGCCCGTCGCCTCCGGGTCGGGCTATGCTCTGCCCGACACGACGCGGGTCCCCCACGAGAGACGAGGAGGCGCGTGCCCCCCGGAAGGTGCCTGCTCATCGTCAACCCCGCGGCGAGGCACGGCGTCAGCGCGAAGCTGCTTCCCGCCATCCGAGAGATCGCCGAGGGCCTCCTCGACTTCGAGGAGCACGTCACCTCCTCCCCCGAGGAGGCTCGTGCCGTGGCCCGCGAGGCCGCCGGCTTCGAGACGCTTGTCGCCGTCGGCGGCGACGGCACCGTGCACGAGGTGCTCAACGGGCTGATGGACCGCCCCGCCGAGGACCGGCCCGCGCTCGGCCTCCTCCCGACGGGCTCCGGCAACGACTACCGCCGTACCCTGGGTGTCTCGAACGACCTCTCCACCGCCGTCCGGCAGCTCGCATCCGGCGAGCGGCGGCACCTGGACGTAGGCGTCCTCCGGCTCGACGGCGAGCCGCCCTGCGGGCGGTACTTCGCGAACTCCGTCGGCATCGGCCTGGACGCTCGAGTCGCGGCCAAGGCGGTCGAGCTCAAGCTCACGAGGGGGTGGTCGGGCCTCACCCTGTACTTCCGAGCGCTTATGTTCGTGCTCCTCCGGCAGTTCTACGGACACCGCGTCCGCCTCACCTTCGACGACGGCCCCGCCGAGGCTCGATCGATGCTGCTGCTCGCGCTCAGCCACGGCCCGACCTACGGCGGCGGCTTCTTCATAAACCCCGACGCCGTCCCGGACGACGGTCTGCTCGACGTGTGCCTCATCGACGCCGTGTCGCTTCCCCAGGCGCTGTGGCGACTGCCGTTCGTGGTGGCGGGTAGGCATCGGTGGATGAGGCCGATGCACATGTCGAGGCACCGGCGGGTCGGTCTGGTGTCGGACGTCCCGGTCGAGGGCCAGGTCGACGGCGAGGTCGTCCTGTCCGTGGCCTACGACATCGAGGTGCTGCCGGGAGCCGTCGAAGCGATCGTCCCGAGGAGGTAACGGTGTTCGCATACTTCACCGATCTGGCCGCAGTGTCCGCAAGGGGTTGGCTGCTCATCGGCACCGCCCTGGCCGGCTCCTACCTCGTCGGCTCGATCCCGTGGTCCTACCTCATCGTCAAGTGGGTCACGGGTGAGGACATAACGACGCACGGGACGGGCAACGTCGGCGCGATGAACGTGCGACGCACGACGGGGTCGTGGGCCTGGTTCACGCTCGCCATGGTCCTCGACGGCCTCAAGGGGCTCCTGTCGGTCCTCGGCGTCTACGCGTTCATGGCCAGTAGGCCCGACCTCGGGGGCCAGTGGCCGCCGGCCTACGCGGCTCAGGCCGCCGTGATGGGAGCGGTGCTCGGCCACGACTTCTCGCTGTGGCTGTCTCTCGCGAAGAAGCGCGTGCTGGGAGGGAAGGGGCTCGCCACCGGCGGCGGCGCCCTGCTCGCCTACGACCCGGTGTACTTCCTGGTGGTGCTCGCCGTCGGGCTGGGCACGATCGCCCTCACCCGGTACATGATGGCCGGACAGGTGGCCGCGGCCGTCGCGCTGCCGGTCTTCGCGCTCGCCTCGGGCGCCTGGGACTGGCCGTTCGCGCTGCTGGCGGGGACCCTCATCTACGTGCGCCACCACCGCCGCTTCGTCGGCCTGCTGCGCGGCGAGGAGCCGCGGCTCTACGTCGAGGACCGCATGGGCCCCCGGGGCTGAGGCGAGGGGCCGACCCGGAGGTCGGGCCGCCGCCCTCGGCTGCGGCCGCGCCCTCGGCCGCACGCGAAGAGGCCGGCACCAGGGCGCCGGCCTCTCGTCTCGCATCTCGTCTGCGCCTACTCGAGGGTGACGGCCTCGTTCGGGCAGACGTCCAGGCACGTGCCGCACTCGGTGCAGTCGTCGGGACGCGTCAGGACGACGACGTCCTCTTCGAGGTCGAGAGCGCTCGTGGTGCACTCGTCGACGCAGATGCCGCACGCGGTGCAGAGGGAGCTGTCGACGACAGGCTTTCCCATGCGACGCCTTCCTTTCCACGCCTCCTACCGACCCGCCCGTCTCGGCTGGCGGGAGCCCGCTCCGGCCCGGGCCGGCACATCGTACCACAGGCTGGTGCAAGAACCGGGCCGACCACGGAGCGCGGCGAACCGGTGCAGCGCGGCCCGAGGAGTCGCGGAGACTCGCCTCACCTCGCCTTGTCCGCGATCTCGAACGGGCTCCAGAAGCAGAAGGGGTACGTGCGGTCCGTGACGACCTCCGTCGCCTCCCGCATCGCAGCCAGCCGGTCGCGCTCCGCTCGCAGCTCCTCGGCCATCGGCGCCAGCATAGCGGCGAGCTCCTCGTTCACCTCGCGGATCCTCCCGCCCAGGGTCTTCTTGTCGGCGCCGGGCGCTCGGATCGACTCCACCAGCGCCCTCTTCTCCTCGGCCAGCGCCTCGGCCGTGCGCCGCTCCTCGGCCGACTCGAACTCCGCCTCCCCCAGCAGCTGGTCGGGGTTGTGCCGCAGGCGGCGGAGCCGCTGCTCGGCCGCCGCCACCTCCCCCTCGCCCACGATGTGGCCGCCCAAGGGGAGGTACATCGTCATCGATGCCACCGTGTAGCGCGGCGGATCCACGCCGAAGAAGCGCCGGATGACGCCGTCGGTCACCCGGTCGTACCGTCCGCCGCCGACCCCGTGCACGAACACGTCGGCCACGAACATGCGGGTGAACATCGTGAGCGCGGCGGCCTTGGGTGCCAGCACACCGGACACGCGGGCGAGCGCGTCGCCGCCGGGACGCGAAGGAAGGCGCGCGAGGACGCCTCCGTCGGCGAGGAGCTCCGTCTCTTCGCCGACGCGGACCCGCACGGCGTCGCGCCGCCCTCCCTCCAGGTGCCACAACGGCAGCTCCACGAAACCGCCGCCGATCTGCAGGTCGGGGAAGGGCTGTGCCTCGGAGCGGCTCTTCGTCGCGGCGCGGAACGAGGCGAGCTCCGCGTTGTAGCCGGTCGCGAACCGTTCCGCCTCGGTGGCCACATGTGCGACGAAGCGCAGGAACGGCGCGGTCGCCGACTGCGCCGTCACGGGCAGTTCCAGGTAGTCGGTGCCCGCCTGCGCCTCGTACCGCCGGCGAGCGAACGTGACCAGTTCCGCGAGGTTGACCGCGCCTGGGAGCGACTCGCGCAGGGCATCGCAGAAGTCGCCGAAGTGACGCGCCACCGCCCAGTTGGGAAGCGTCGAGAGCATCCTGAGGCCGGCGGAGCAGAACGCCTCAAGCTCCTCGGCCGACGGCGGGCCCGCGCACGCGTAGCAGACGTCTCGTCCGCCCACCGCCAAGTGCTCCCGGCGTCTCTCCACCTTCCCCCGTACGACCGGAGCGGTGACACCGAGCGCATCGAACGCGTCCGAGTCGACCACCATGTCCAGCGCCGCGGCACCGGTCTCGTCGGCGAGCCGCTGCAGCAGGAAGACCTTGATCCACACGCCCGGGTGGTAGAACTCGGGCTGGTGCCCGGTGGCTACTATGTGCGCCGGTTCAGAGGGCACGGCCAGGGGAACGCCCACGCGCGCGGAGAACGCCTCTGCCGCGGCGAGGGCGTCGCGGCGCGCGTCCCGGCGCAGGGCGAGCGCGTCGGCGCCGAAGACGTCGAACCGCCACGCCCGCGCCGCCCGCGCGTTGCGCCGCATCAGCTCGGCCCACTCCGCGAAGGCCGGGCTGGTGAGCACTTCCCCGTGGCCGTGAGGGAGCGCGGGTGCCTTGTGTACCATCCCCGCCTCCTACAGGAGAGAGTCGAGGGAGGCCACGCCGACCTCCTCTTCGGCGAAGAACGCCTCGCCCGCCTCCACGCCGATGCGCGACCCCCACCAGGCGGCCGCCGTGCGCAACCCGGCGAGAAGGCGCTCTCCCCGCTCATCCCCGAACTGCGAGCGGTACGCCGCCAGCGCGTCCATCTTGCGGCTCAGCCCACCGGAGATGTCGAGCACGAAGCTCGGCCGGTGGTTCAGCCGCAGGTGCACCGCTGCGTACGAGTACAGCTTCCCGGGGTAGTGCGGCTGTCCCGCCATGTCGGTCTTGGTGAACTTCGCGTAGAACCGGGCGGCCCGCGCGATAGCGGACGCGGCCACGTGATCGGGGTGCGCGTCGACCGGGTACGGCGCGAAGAGCAGCCGGGGACGGTGACCGCGGATCACCTCGGCGAGCTCCTCTCGCGCCTCCACCGTGTCGAGGAGGTGTCGGTTCGGCTGGCCTAGCGTCACGCGTCGCACGCCGAGCACCACCGCGGCCTCGGCCGCCTCGGCGGCCCGGGTCTCGGGGGTACCCCTTGGCGTCGGCTCGCCGTCGGTGAGGTCGCACAGCACCACGGAGAGGCCCTCGTCCACCATGCGGGCGACGGCGCCACCCATCCCGATCTCGACGTCGTCGGGGTGCGCCCCGACGCATAGGACGTCGCTCAACGTTCCCCCTCTTCGAGCGCGTGGCGCCACACCCGCAGATAGTAGCGCAGGCGCTTCTCCGGGTCGTCCAGGTCCTCCCCGAAAGACCTGTCGTGGTCGAAGTAGATGCGCTCCACCGGCAACTCCTTCACGCGCAGCCCCGCGCGCCACGCCTTGGCCCATAGCTCCATCGGCATGGCGTAGCCCTCCTCTTCGAACCGGATCCCGTCCAGCGCGCGCATCCGATACGCCTTGAAACCGCAGAAGGCGTCGGTGATCCCCCACTCGGTCACGGCGTTGATCTCGGCCGTCACGACGCGGTTGACCTCCCTGCGCTCGGGAGGAGAAGAGCCGGTGGCGCGGCTGCCGGGCAGGTAGCGGCTCCCCGAGACGACGTCGGCGTCGCCCGCCGCGAGAGCGTTCAGGAACTCCGGGATGTGCGATGGTTCGTGCTGCCCGTCGACGTCCATCGTGACGAGCGCGTCAACCCCCTCGGCCGAGGCGGCCTCGAAGCCGGCGCGCAGCGCGGCGCCGTACCCCCGGTTCGCCGCGAACGATACGACGAGGACGTCGGGCCGGACCCCCAGGATGCGCGCCGTCGCGTCGGTCGATCCGTCGTCCACCACCAGGATCCTCCCTGCGAAGCGCGCGCGCACGGCGTCGAGGACGGCGGTGACGGTCGCCTCCTCGTTGTACACGGGCATGAGCACGGCGGAGCGGTCCGCACGAGACGAGCGAGTGCGAGCCGGGGACCACGTCACGTCAGGAGCCGGCCCCTTCGATGCTGAAGGAAGTCTTGACCGTCGTCTGAGCGCCCAGCATCCCCGCGACCGAGCAGTACTTCTCTTCGGACAGCTCGATCGCTCTCGCGACGGCCCTCGGCTCGACCGCGCGGCCGGTGACGGCGAAGTGCAGCCGGATCTCTGTGTATATCCGCGGGTACTCGTCCGTGCGCTGGTCGGCCTCGACGTAGAGCTCGACGCCGGTGACCTCCTGGCGCTTCTTGCCGAGGATCGACACGACGTCCATGCCGGTGCAGCCCGCGAGAGCGCAGAGGAACACCTGGAGGGGGCGCATGCCCGATGCCTCGCCCCCGTGCTCGGGCCGCGCGTCCATCACGACGGCGTGACCCGCCTCGTCCCACCCGACGAACTGGCGGTTGCGCGCGAGCCGGACGGTGACGGTGTCCACGCCGCTCCCTCTTCTCGGGCCCCCGGCGCGCGCGACCGTCAGATCCTGCGGCCCATCATCTGCGCGAGCTCCTTGGGGTTCATCGCCTTGCCGATAGCTTCCTCGAAGGTGATTCTACCCCCTTGCAGGAGCGTCTTCAGGTTCTGGTCGAGCGTCTGCATCCCCTGTGACGCGCCGCCTTGGATGATCGTGGCCATCTGGTGGGTCTTGCCCTCGCGGATCAGGTTGCCGATCGCGGGGATGCCGAGCATGATCTCCATGGCCAACACGCGGGTCCGCCCGTCGGTCGAGCGCAGCAGCACCTGCGAGAGCACGCCCTCCAGCGTGGTGGAGAGCTGCATGCGCACCTGCTGCTGCTGATGGGGCGGGAAGACGTCGATGACGCGGTCCACGGTCGCCGGGCCCCCGGTCGTGTGGAGCGTGGCCAGCACCAGGTGGCCCGTCTCCGCCGCGGTGATCGCGGCGGAGATCGTCTCGAGGTCGCGCATCTCGCCGACGAGGATGACGTCGGGGTCCTGCCGCAACACCCGTTTCAGCGCCGCGGAGAAGGAATGTGTGTCCTCCCCGACCTCGCGCTGGTTCACGTAGGCCATCTTGTTCTTGTGCATGAACTCGATGGGGTCCTCGAGAGTGACGATGTGGCACGCGCGGTTGTCGTTTATGTGGTCGACCATGGCCGCGAGCGTGGTCGACTTACCCGACCCCGTCGGTCCGGTCACCAACACCAGGCCCCTTGGCCTGTCGGCCAGGACCCGGCAGACCTTCGGGAGGCCGAGCTCCTCCATCGAAGGGATCCTGATGGGGATGACGCGGAACACCGCGCCCATCGAGTTGCGCTGCTGGAAGACGTTCGCCCGGAAGCGCGAGACGCCGGGGATGCTGTAGGCGAAGTCCAGCTCCAACTCCGTCTCGAAGCGCCGGCGCTGCTCCTCGGACAGCAGGTTCAGGATCATCTCCTGCGTCTGCTTCGGCGACAGCGGCGCGGCCGTCTCCACCGGCACGATGTCGCCACGCAGCCGGATACCGGGAGCGCTGCCCACCGTGATGTGCAGGTCCGAGCCACCACGCTCGAGCATGAGGCGCAACAGATCGTCGATCTGCGGGACCTCCGAACCGGGAGCCCGCCCGGAGGCCTCCGTCGCGCCGTCCCTGGCATCGCCGTTGCCTCCGGGAGCTGGAGGCGGCTGGGGCACCCCGTACGCCGGGGACGCAGCCGGTGCCGCCGCGGGTGCCGCTGCTGCCGCGGGTGCCGCCGCCGGCGCCGCGGTGGCCTGCGCCGCGGCCGGTGCCGCGGTGGCCTGCGCCGCGGCGGGCACGGAGGCGGGAACCGGGTGAGGCGTCCCTGCCAGCGACCGCACCTTCTCGAGCAGCAGCCGGACGTCCACGTCGTGGGGCATCTGCGCCGCAGCGCCGACCTGCCGCGCCTTCAGCGCGGAGGCCTCGCTGGGCTTGGACGCCAGGATGATGACGGGGATCCCCGCCGTACCCGGCTCGGCCTTGAGATGCTTGGTGAGTACGTAGCCGTCCATGCCGACGAGATCCGCCTCGACGACGATCACGTCGGGGGACTGGCCGGCGGCGAGCCCGACGACCCCTGGGCCGGAGATCGCGTCGGTCACCTCCACCGACGCTCCCTCGGACGCGAAGCCGTCCCGGATGCGTCCGAAGAACGCGACGTCGTCGTGAACGACGAGGACCTTCATCTCCGCCACTCGGGCCTCCTCGCTGCGAATCCCGCGGTCGTCGGCCTTCACGGCCGCTACCTAGGTATCGGCAGCCCCGCGAGCCACCTGAACCGCCAACCGCCCCTCCGGTATCATCGTGCGCACGGCGCTCGAGGAAGGGACCGATGGTGTCGCACGACGATCGAAGAGCCGAGGAGCTGCTCGTGGAGCGCCTGGCCGCAGGGGGCGAGGGCGTCGCCCGTCTCGGCGACGGGCGCGTCGCCTTCATCGGCGGCACCTGCCCCGGTGACCTCGTGCGGGCGGTGATAACCGAGGACCGCGGATCCTACGTGCGCGCGACCGCCGAGGAGGTCCTTCAGGCTTCCCCTGACCGCGTGCGCCCGACGTGCCCGCGCGACGACCAGTGCGGCGGTTGCCAGTGGCGCCACATAGCGTACGACCGTCAGCTGGCGGCCAAGCACTCCCAGGTCGCCGACAGTCTCGAGCGCGTCGGCAAGCTGGATCGCTCCGTGGTGGAGGCAGCCGTCGCTTCTCCGGTCGTGGACGGGTACCGCAACAAGGCGGAGTTCGCCGTCGACCTCTCCGCAGGCAGGGTCCGGCTGGGCTACACCCGCCAGGGCGGTTTCGTCCCCGTCGAGCGTTGCCTCCTGCTGCCGGGTAAGCACGCCGGCGCGCCCAGGGCCGTCGCAGGGGCCCTGAACTACCTCTCGAAGGGACGCGACATCGGGATATCGCGGGTGGCGCTTCGGGCCTCGACGAGGACGGGCGAGGTCGAGGTGTCGCTGTGGGGCCCCCCGGGGGCGTTCCCCCGAGCGCCGGCCGCCAAGGTGCTTGCCGACGCGGTCGGGGCCACCAGCGTGGTCCGCGTGCTCGTCAAGGGCGACACCCGCGGCCGGCGTGTCTCCAAGGTGGAGGTCCTCGGCGGCAAGGGCCACTGGACCGAGAGGCTCGCCGAGTTCTCCTTCACCGTCTCGGCTCCCTCGTTCTTCCAGGTCAACACCGATGCCGCTGAGCTCCTCGTGAGACGCGTCGTCGACGCGGTACCCTCACCGGTGCGCGCCCGGGTGTTCGACGTCTACGCCGGCGTCGGGACCTTCACGCTGCCGTTCGCCGCCCTCGGTGCCGGGGTGACCGCGTTCGAGGCCGAAGGCTCCGCCGTGAGGGACCTGCGGCGCAACGCTGACCGCGCGCGGCTGCCCGTGGAGGTGGTGCCCGGCGATGCCGCGCGTTCGATGCGGGCCGCCGGCGAGGCCGACGCCGCGGTCGTGGACCCGCCCCGGGCGGGACTGAGCGGGCCGGCCCTCGAAGCCCTGGTCGCCAGCCGGGCGTCGCGGATCGTCTACGTGTCCTGCGACCCGGCCACGCTCGCCCGAGACTTGGCAACGCTCGCCGCCAGGGGATACCGCCCTGCCTCGGTCACCCCCATCGACCTCTTCCCGCAGACGCATCACGTGGAGGCGGTCGCCGTCCTGGACGCCTAGCATCTCCGGGCGCTGAGGCGCGTCGGCGTCGGCCTGCCGTTCAGGCCAGGCTGCCGACCGCGGGCAAGTCGGTCACCAGGACGTCGTGAGGCGCTTCGGCATGCTCCTCCGTGAGGTCGCGCCCTGCCTGGTGGTCCATGTGCTCGCCGTCCACCCACATCGCGCTGTCCGTCACGTCGTAGACCGTGCCCTCGTAGGCCACCCAGGCCGGCCGTCCTTCGCGCCCGTCGTTGGTCGCGAGCTCCTCCTGCGTGATCTCTCGCATCTCGCCTCCAGCGTCCTCATCCCCCGCGCCATGCTGCGGGCCTCTCCCGAGTTCTTCTCCAACAGGAGCCCCGGTCCCCCCATGGAGGAGCGACGCGCACGACGAGAGGGCGCCGCTTCCCTCCAGTTACGGCGCCCTCTTGCACGCACGACCGCGGCCGCTAGCCTCTCGACTCGAGCCGCTCCCTGAGCCGCAGCAGATCGACCACGATCCGCCGGCCCTTCGTGGCCAGCACGCCGCTCTTGGCGAAGCTGGAGATGATCCGGCTCGCGGTCTCGCGGGACGTCCCCGCCAGCGTGGCTATCTCGTAGTGCGTCAGGCCGGATATCACCGGGACGCCGCGCGACTCGTAGGAAGCGGTCGCCACGTTGAGCAGCACACGGGCGACGCGGTGGGTCGCGTCGTGGAACGCCATGTCCTCCAGGCGCGCGATGGTGTGCCGCAAGCGGCGCGAGAGGGTGGCGATCAGCGAGAGTGCCAACCGGGGTTGCAGCTGGATGGCCGTCGACAGGTCCTTGCCGTCCAGTCCGAGCACCTCGACCTCGGTCACCGCGATCACGTCCGCGCTGCGCGGCTCGGCGTCGACCAGGCTCATCTCCCCGAAGTGCGCCGGCGCCTCGAGGTAGTTGAGCGCGAGCTCCTTGCCGTCGGGCGAGGCCAGCGAGACCTTGACCCGGCCCGAGACGAGCAGGAACATCGAGTTCCCCACCTCGTTCTGAGTGATGACGAAGGCGCCCTTGGGCAGCTTGCGGTACTGCATCATCCCGGCCAGCGTCTCCAGGTCCCGCTCGGGAAGGTCGGAGAACATGGGGATGGAGCGCAGCTTCGGGACGATCGTCTCTCTAGCCGTCGTGGTCATGCCCTCTATCTCGGCTCACGCGATGTGTGACTTTAGGTACGCCGCGAGGGCCGAACGGGGCCCGGGCCCCGTGCCGGGGGCTGCGCCCGAGGGGGCGGCTACGCTACCTCGGCGCCTGCGAAGCACCGCCCGCTCTCCATGCACTTCACGAACCTCGGCACGAGGTGCGGGATCAGCTGCGGCAGATAGGTGGGCATCAGCGACTCCATCGTCGCCGGCAGCAGTTCCGGCAGCAGCTCCCGCATGTCCTCGGGCATGGGTCCGATGTACCGCTCGACCGCCGCGACCATGTCGGGCATGACCTCGCCGAGGATCCCCGGAGCGAGCATCGGGAACATCACGGGCATCATCGCCCGCATCATCGCCGGCCCACCCGGCAGCCTGATCATCGCGCGCATCATCGGCTTCAGGCCCGGCGGCATCGCATCGGACATCTGCGGGAAGATCCGCTCCATCAGCGCCGCCATGTTCTCCGGCTGCATGAGGTCGATGAACCTCTCGAAGTAGCCCCACATCACGAGCGAGTGGTCGCTCTTGGACTCGATCTCGTAACCGGCGGCCTGCGCGACGATACGCGAGAGGTCGTCGATCCTGAGCCCCAGGTCGTTCTTCACGTTGCTGTCGCGAAGCTGCACCTGGCAGCACGGACACAGGGCCACCACCGTGTCCGCCTTCGCGTCGACGGCCTCGTCCAGGCGCGCCTTGCCGAGCTTGGGTGCCACGGGCGGCTCGCCGACGAGCGTCAGCACCGAACCGCAGCAGAGCCCCTCCTCGCGGTTGTGCTCCATCTCGACGTAGTCGATGCCGGGGATCGCCTTGAGCATCTCACGCGGCGGCTCGTACAGCCCCTGCGCCCTTCCCGCGTGGCACGAATCGTGGAACGTCACCCTGGCCTCGATCGGGTCCTTCAGCTCGAGGCGCCCGTCGGCCAGGGCGTCGGCGACCAGCTCGGAGTAGTGCTTCACCTCGAACTCGTAGTCCTCGCCGCGCTCCCTGGCGAGCTTTGCGTAGAGCTCCTTCCACACCAGTCCGCATGCGGGACACGACGTGACGATCGTCGTGGCCCCCCGCTTCCTGGCCTCGCCGACGTTGTGCTCGTAGATCTCCTCGAAGAGGTCCCACTTCCCGGCGACCTTCATCGGGATCCCGCAGCACGCCTCGTCGGTGCCCATGTAGGCGACGTCGTAGCCGGCGTCGGTGAGAAGCCGCACGCTCGCCTCGGCGACGTCGGTGTTGACGAAGCTCGCCGTGCAGCCCGCGAAGTACACGTACTCGCCCGAGTCCGCGAGGTCGGGCGCGACGTCGGCCGGCACCCAGTCCGCCCTGTGCTCGGCCTTCCCGGCCCAGATGTCCCGCTCGCCGCGCAGACTCGCCGCCATCATCTCGAACGGCGGGAACGTCCCCAGCTTCTCGTCGTGCACGAGCCTGCCGCGCATCGCCATCCAGTCGTGCTCGACGGGGAGCTGGAGCTGGCAGCGCGTGTTGCAGACCTCACAGGTGGTGCAGACGAGGAACGTGTCCACGGCCTTGCGGTCCCACTTCTCACGGCCCGCCATCACCTCGCGCAGGTAGGCGTACTTGCCGCGCGGGGAGTGACTCTCCCACCCGCGGCCGCTGAACTGCTCGCAGGTCGGCACGCAGTACCCGCATCGCGCGCAGGCGTAGGACATGAGCGCGACGTCGGCGGGGACGCCGCGCACGTCGGCCGGCTCGGGGTGACGCGGCGGCCTCGCCGCGTTGGCTACCCTCCGGACCATCGGCTCGAGGGCGCTCGCCGCGCCCATGAGCGCGTCGACGGCTCCTGTGCCGAGGACCTTGCCGGGATTCATCAGTCCGCGCGGGTCGACGTCACCCTTGAAGGCGCGCAACGCCTCCAGCCGCTCCGCACCGAGCACGCGCCGCGCCTCGCGCCGGAAGTACAGCCCCGTCGAATACGCGCGTCCGCCGTGGCGCCGGGCGATCGCGATGACCGACAGCGACAGTGCGAAGGCGAGATTGAACGCGAAGGAACGCTCGTCATGCGGGATGAAGCCGAGCAGGGTGACCGCGTCGCCGGCACCGTGCATGCCTTCGAGCACGAAGGGCTGCCCGATCCTCTCGCCGATCTCGCCGAGGACGGCCGAGAGCTCCGCCAGCGGGACGACGACCTCGGTCGGCACGATCGAGGGGCCGATGCGCTTCAGGCGCATGGGAGCGAACCGCTGCTCCCACTCGTGCTCCGCCGCGCGCTCGTCGAGCTCCCGTCCGCCGGCGGCGGCGACTGCGGCCGAGAGCCCCGAGTCGACCGCGTCGCCTCTCGGCGCCGGGTACGCCACGACGAGGAGGTACTCCTCGGGCAGGTCGGGCTCGTAGCGCTCGTGCGCCTCCTCGTAGGGATGCCCGTGCCGATGCGGCAGGCGCTTCTTCAGCCGGACGGACTCGGGATTGAGGAAGCTGACCGACCATAGCGGCAGCGCCTCGGTCGAGACCCGCTCCAGCGCCACCTGCAGGGCCTCGTGATCCGGCAGGGCGAAGAGGCGGTGCACCTCGTCCTCCATGGGGCGCAGCGCGATCGTGACCTCGACGACGATCCCCGTGACGCCCTCGGCGTCGGCGACGAAGGCGCGCAGGTCGTCGCCGGCGAACTCGCGCACGTCGCCGGAGGGCAGGACGACTCGCGCGGAGAGCACGTTGTCCTTGAACCACCCGTACCCGAAGGAGCCGAAGCCTGAACCGCCCTGCGCGAGCCAGCCGGCCACCGTCGACGACGGCGCCGAGGACGGATAGAGACGCGGGGCCAGGCCGTGCTCGCGCAACCCCCGCTCGAGCCGCTCCCAGATCACACCGGGCTGGACCCGGGCGCGAAGCGCGCCGCGATCGACCTCGAGCACCTCGTCCATCCCCGACATGTCCGCCACCACTGCGCCGGCCGGAGGCAACGCGCCCCCGTAGCCCGACGTGGACATGCCCCGAGGCACCACGGCGAACCGCTCCCGCGAGGCCAGGCGCAACAGCTCGACGACATCGGCCTCATGACGCGGCCGCACCACGGCACCCGCGAGACCCGCGGGCACGAACGGCTTCACGAGCCCGGGAAGCGCCCCGATGTCCGAGGAGTACATCTTGCGTTCCACCCGGTCTGAGCGGAGACGCTCTCCGAACGCGGCATCCAGTGCCGATCGTGCTCGTCCTGACAGCGCTGCCATCGGGTCCATCCCTCCTCCGGCCGGGCCGGCTCCGCACACCGCTTCCGGCGTCCGGTCCGCCCGAGGTCGCACACCATACCCCAATGGGTATCCTTATCTCTCCGGTCAAGATACTGGCCGGGGTATTCGTCGTCAAGTCCACCACGGACCCGCCGTTCATGCGCCGGGCCGCTCGGAAGGCGGCCACTCGCGACGCGGCCACCGGGCCCGCAGTGCTACCATCTTCGACGGAGCCCCGAGGGAAGGACGAGATGCGAGGCATACTGTTCGACCTGGACGGCACCCTGCTCGACATCGACCTGGACGCGTTCCTCGCGCGGTACTTCGCCGCGCTGGAGACGGCGATGGAGCCGTTGCTCGCCCCCACGGGCCTGTCCGGCCCGGAGGCGCTCGGCGCGCTGTCGGCGGCGACCCGGTCGATGGCGGAGCCCCATCCGGGAAGGACCAACAGGGACGTCTTCCACGAGGACTTCCTGCGCAGGACGGGGATCGATCTCGACGAGACGTGGGATCTGTTCGAGAACTTCTACGCCGAGGAGTACCCCGCGTTGGGCGACGGATGCGGCCCGAAGAGCGGCGCGCGCGACGCGGTGCTGGCGGCGCTGGAGCTAGGGCTGAAGGTCGCCGTCGCCACGAACCCGATCTTCCCGGTGACGGCCATCAACCACCGTCTCGCCTGGGCCGGACTGTCGGACCTGCCGATCCACGCCGTGACGGCCTACGAGACGATGCACGCGTGCAAGCCTCTACCGGAGTACTTCCGCCAGACGGCCGGGTTGCTCGGGGTCGAGCCCGGACAGTGCATGATGGTCGGAGACGACCGCTTCCTCGACATGGCTGCCGGCGATGTCGGGATGCTCACGTACTACGTGGGCGACCACCCCGAGGCAGCGACCGACTTCCGGGGAGACCTGGTCGCACTGGCCGCGCTGCTCCCGCGCCTGGTGGGGTGAGGGCGCCTTGCGCGGCGCGCCGGCGCGGGCCCGGTCGGGACGCGCCTACTCCCACTTGCGGCGGACGAGGGCGACCCAGGCGCCGTCCATCCGCTGGTCGTAGTAGTACTCGAACCTCCCGCGGGACTCCTTGCGCAAGTCGATCTGGTAGCCGAGACCCGCCGGCTCGTGATCGCACACGATCACGACGCTGTCGTTGGCGTCCTGCTCCAGCAGCTTGTCCAGGACCGTGAAGATGATCGGCCGCCGCAGGGCCGGCGTGAGGCCCCGTACGTCTATGACGAGGCTCCTCTTGCCGACGTCGGTCATCATCGGTCCTCCCCTGCGGCGGCGGGACCTAGGAGCCGCCGTCTTCCTCGTTCTCGTACTGCTCCTCAAGGGCCGACCCCGCGCAGTCCGCCGTCTCGCGCGGCTTCATGGCGTCCCGGCCGCTGCGGCAGCGCTCCCGCAACTCATCCCGGTCGGCCTCGTCGTCGCCGTACGCCGGCGCGTTGCCCAGGGACGTACGCTCGTCGATATAGTCTTCGTCCTCTCGCATGGAATCCCCTTCTTCCGCTCGTCGATCGAGCCATAGCGGGTGGCAGCCCGGCCGCTCACCTTGATACTCCCCATCCCCATCCCGTCGCTGTCCGCCCTGCTCACCGAGCCCCGCCCAGGATCCGTACCGCACCCCTCGCTCCCGTTCCGGCACGCTTCCCGATGCTCGGCAGGGTATAGGTGACATCGAAGCGGCAGGAACGGAGAGGCCGTCCGTAGAAGAACGGAGGGGCGCCACGGCGCCAGGGCGGCAGGCGGCGCCCGGCAGGATGCGCCGGCCGGTCAGGTTGGGGGCTACCGATCCCGGTCCTGGGGACGGCTCTCGTCGGAGACGGACATCGACGAGAGGTAGGCGCACGGGATGCACACCGCCACACGCAAGGGCCTGCTCGCCGAGAGGGCCCTCGGAACGATCATGCGGCTCGCTCAGAAGCGCTACATGTCGCACGGGCCCGTCCGACTCGACGCGCTCCCCGAACCGCGGCCCGGACGGCGGTACGTCCTGTACGCCCACGTCCCCTTCTGCGAGCGTCTCTGCCCGTACTGCTCCTTCAACCGCTTCCTCTTCGAGGAGCGCCGGGCACGGGAGTACTTCCGCCGGCTCCGCCGGGAGATGCGCATGGTCGCGGACCTCGGCTACGAGTTCGCCTCGCTGTACGTCGGCGGCGGCACCCCTACCGTGCTGCGCGAGGAGCTGGTGGAGACCATCTCGCTCGCTCGCGAGCTCTTCGACATCGGGGAGGTCTCGACCGAGACGACGCCCGACCACCTCGACGGGCGGCTCATCGACGCGCTGTCCGAGTCCGTCGACAGGCTCTCCGTCGGCGTCCAGAGCTTCGACGACGGCCTGCTGAGGCAGATGGACCGGTACGACAAGTACGGTGGCGGGCGCGAGATCCATGACAGGATCCGTGCCGTGGCCGACGGCTTCCACTCGCTCAACGTCGACATGATCTTCAACTTCCCCACGCAGACCGAGGGGATCCTCAAACGCGACGTCGAGATGCTCAGGAGCAGCGGCGCCAACCAGACGACCTTCTACCCCCTGATGCCGTCCCGCCAGAAGGCGCAGGCCTTCGCCGAGACGGTCGGCCCGGTCGACCTCGAGCGTGAGGCCCGCTTCTACCGCATCGTCTGCCGCGAGCTGCGCGAGGAGTTCGAACCGGCCTCGGCGTGGACGTTCTCGAAAGAGGCGGGCGGCATGATCGACGAGTACATCGTCGACTACGACGAGTACGTGGGGATCGGCTCCGGCGCGGTCTCCTACATCGACGGCCGCGTCTACGGCAACACGTTCTCGCTGCAGGAGTACGCTCGCGCCATCGACTCCGGCCGCATGTCGGTCAAGACGGCGGGCCGGCGCTACGGCAAGCACTCGCTCATGCAGTACCGCTTCATCACCGACCTGTTCGGGCTGCACTTGGACAAGGCGAGGTTCCAGCGCGACTTCGGCGTCCCGGTCGAGGTCGGCCTCCCCGTCGAGATGGCGTTCATGCGCGCCGCGGGGGCGTTCGAGCGCGACGATGAGACCATCACGCTCACGGAGAGGGGCCGGTACCTGCTGGTCGTCATGATGCGCGAGGTGCTCACCGGTTCGAACGACCTGCGCGACCAGGCGCGCCAGGCGCTCCCCGCCGACGAGTACGCGGTGCTGCTCGGCGAGCAGAAGCCGGCGGTGGCGTGAGCGGGGCGGAGCCGGGGTCGCACGCGGCGGGCGGTCCGCTCGCGCGCCGTAGCGCCACTGCCAGGTGAGAGCGGAAGGTCCGCGCTACCCGCCCAGGACACGTCGTACCGAGGCCGCGATGCCCTCCGCGTCCAACCCCGCGTCCGCCAGCAGGTCGGTGGCGGCCCCCGAGGAACGGTACGAGTCCACCCCGAGACGCACGAGCCGCGGACCGGGGGCGCGCTCCGAGAGCCACTCCGCGACCGATGCTCCCAGTCCCGTCCGCACGCCGTGGTCCTCGGCCGTGATCAGACACCCGCCGCAAGCCGCGGCCTCCGTCATGTCCGCGTCGTCCAGGTGCAGCGGGCTCGCCGCCACCCCCACGGACAGCCTCGATCCCTCGGCCGCCAGACCGTCCGCCGCGGCGACGGCCGATCCCGCCACCGTCCCCATCGTCACGATGCAGCCGTCCGTGCCGCGCCGCACCCAGTCGATCCTCCCGTAGCGGAACTCGTAGCCCTCACCGAACGCCGGCGTGCCGTCCTCGGCGAGCACGACGGGGAGCTTGCTGCGGCCCATCGCGACGCACACGTTGCCCGCCATCGCCGCGGAAGCGCGCACCGCGCGGTCGGTCTGGTTCGGGTCGGCCGGCACGATCAGCCGCCACCCGAAGAAGTCGCGCAGCGCCCCCACGTAGTCCAGGCACTGGTGCGTCTTGCCGTCCTCGCCCACGTCCAGCCCGCAGTGGGTGAGCACGAGCTTGACCGAGGCGTGGTTGATGTCGTTCAGGCGCTGCATGTTGTACGCCTCGTCGAGCCCGAAGACGCCGAAGTCCGCCCAGAAGGCGAGCACGTCGGACACGGAGAGCGCGCCCGCGACGACCGCGGCGTTGTGCTCCCCCACCCCGCACTCGATGAAGGCGTCCGGCCGCGCCTCCCAGAACGCGCCGGTCTTCACGCTCTCGGCGAGGTCGCAGTCCAGCACCGCCATCGGCAGGCCGGGGTTCGCCGCCTCCAGGTCGGACAGCGCCGCGCCCCACGCCGACCGGTTGTCGGTCCTCACGTCGGCGCCGTAGGTCCTCGGCTCGCCGAGGACCACCGGCATGGCGCGGGCCGGCACTTCGCGCGGGCTCGTGCGCACCGCCTCGGTTCGGCGGGCCCGCGCCGCCTCCAGCCGCGGCTCGAAGCCGAGCTCGCGCATCGCCACGGCGTACTCGTCCTCGGTCAGCGCCTTGCCGTGGAAGGCGGGGTCGTCGAGCATCACCGACACCGGATGGCCGGCCACCGTGTGCGCCAGCACCGCCACGGGCCGGTCGCGGTCCGCCAGCGCCGCGCGGATCGCCTCGTGCAGCTCGCCGACGCGCTGCCCGTCGCACTCGATCACGCCCCAGCCGTCCGCCTCGAAGTTCGCGCGCACGTTCACGGGCATGATGTCCTCCGTATGGCCCGTGATCTGGATCCCGTTGAGGTCGACGACGACCGTGAGGTCCCCCAGCGAGCTGCCCGCGGCGAGCCTGCGGGCCTCGGCACCCTGGCCCTTGTGCTGCTCGCCGTCGCTCATGGTCACGAAGGTGCGGTAGGAGCGGCGCGTGAGCCGCGCGGCCAGCGCGAAGCCCACGCCCGCGGACAGCCCCTGTCCCAGGTTGCCGGTCGACCACTCCACGCCGGGGACGGAGCGCTCGACGTGCCCCTCGAACGGGCTGCCTGCCTGGCGGAAGTGCGCCTCCAGGTCCTCGGTCGCGAAGAATCCCGCTTGCGCGAGCGCGGAGTACGTCCCCGGCGAGACATGCCCGTGCGACACCACCACGCGGTCCCGGTCCGGCCAACCAGGGTCCTCGGGCCGCAGGCGCGCGCAGCCGTAGAGCACCGTCAGGAGCTCCATGGACGAGAACGAGCCGCCCGGATGCCCGGACCCGGCCGCCGTCGTCGCGGTCAGCACCGCCGCTCGCGCCTCGTGCGCCCGACGCGCGAGCTCCCGTTCGTCCTCGGCGCTCAGCGGCGCGTCGAAGCCGTCCCCTACCATCCGGCGTCCTCCCGACGGGTACACTGTCCGCAGCGCACGCGCAGCGATGCGCGACACGCTATCCGGTTCCTTCCCAAGGAGGGGCGCAAGCGGCATGAGGGAGATGGCGGCGCTCGCCGCGGAGGCGGCGCGCGCAGGGGCTCGGGAGCTCCGGGCGAGAGCCGCGGACCTCGGCAGGGTGAGGACCAAGAGCAGCGCCGTGGACGTCGTGACGGAGGCGGACGTGGCCTCCGGCGTGGCCGTCGTGGGTCTCCTCAAGGACCGTGTCGGCTCGGCCTTGCGCGTCGTCGTCGAGGAGGACGAGGTGTACGGCCTGACGGGGATCATGCCGGCCTCTCCCGAGGAGGACGGCGTGTGGCTGATCGACCCGCTGGACGGCACCACCTCGTTCGTGCACGGCTACCCGTGCTACTCCGTTTCCGTGGCGCTGCTGCGCTCCGGTCAACCCGTGGCCGGCGCCGTCTACAACCTGCCGGCCGAGGAGATGTCGCTCGCGTGGTCCGGCGGCGGCGCGTGGATGAACGGGAAGCGCGTGTCGTGCAGCGCCGTGTCGACGCGGGAGCGCGCGCTGCTGGCCACCGGCTTCCCGTACGAGCGGGAGGCCGCCTTCACGCGCCAGATGCGCGTGTTCGAGCGCCTCGTGCGCGGGGCGCACGACGTTCGCCGCGACGGCTCGGCGGCGGTGGACTGCTGCCACGTGGCGGCGGGCCGCTGCGACGGCTACTGGGAGTTCGGGCTGAAGACCTGGGACATGGCCGCCGGCGTGGTCATCCTCCGCGAGGCCGGCGTCCTGGTCACCGACATCCGCGGCGAGCCGTGGACCACGGCGACCGCCGACCTGCTGGCCGCCAACGCGCGACTGCACGGCCTCCTGCTCGCCGACATCGCCGCCGCCGAGGAGCGCTAGGGGCGAGGGCGGCCTGAGGGGGGCCGGGCGCCCCCTCAGTAGTACCGCTTCTCGGGCGGCGCGCTGTCCTCGGCGAGCTCGATCCCGTGGTCGCGAAGCACCTTGGAGACCGCCTTCTCGCCGCTCTCGATGCAGTTCGGCACGCCCACCCCGGTGTACGAGCCCCCGGCCAGCGCGAGCCCCGCCGTCGCCGCGCAGCGCTCGTCCAGCGTAGAGACGCGGTGCAGGTGCCCCATCGTGTATTGCGGCATCCCCCGCTCCCATCGGTACACGCGCGAGAACAGCGGCTCGGCCTTCAGCCCGAAGACATCCCGAAGCTCGGCCCTGACGACCTCGACGAGCTCGGCGTCGCTTCGTTCCAGGGCGGCCTGGTTGTGGGGGCCGCCGACGAAGCCCCGCATGAGCAGCCGGCCCGCCGGCGCACGCCCCGGCCACTTCGTGGACGAGAACGTGGCGGCCATGATCTGGCGGCCCTCCACCAGCGGGCACAGCAGCCCGAACGCGTTCGTGTCGATGGCCGCCTCAGCCTCGTCGAAGCCGAGGGAGACCGTGGCCGAGGAGGTGTGCGGGATGCCAGCGAGCGCCGCGGCAGCGTCCTTGTCGAACGAAGCCAGCAGGTCGGCCGCGGCCCAACCCTCGGTGGCGACGATCACCGCGTCGGCCTCCAGGGTCTCACCCCCCGCGATCCGGACCCGCCACCCTTCCCCGGCGCGCTCGAGCGCCTCCACCTGCGCGCCGGTCCGCAGGTTCGCGCGCCCGGCCGCGTCGGCCATGGAGTCCGTCAGCTGCTGCATGCCGGCGACGTAGGAGGTGAAGAAGGTCCTGGGCTTGGCACCGGGCTTGGGCGGGTACTTCTTGCGCATCTCGGCGACCTTCCTGCGGGCGGCGACGAAGCCCCTGATCATCCCGCCGTAGGTCTGCTCCATCTCCAGCAGCCTCGGGAAGGTAGCCGCGAGGCTCATCGTATCCGGGTCGGACGCGTGCACCCCGCCGACGAGCGGTTCCGCCAGCCGGTCGAGGCACTCGCGTCCCATGCGGCGCACGACGAAGCTCTCGAGCGTCTCGTCGTGGTCCGCCGCCGTGTCTCCCTCGGCCCACCTCTCCTTGCGGGCGATGAACAGGTCCATCCCCATCCGGATCTTGCCGGGCCACGAGAACAGGCCGGTCGTGGCGAAAGGCACGAACTTGGTGGGCGCGAACATCATGACGCCGTCGGGCAGGTCGTGAAGGCGCCCCCTCGCCAGGATGAAGGTGCGTTTGCGGGACTCGTCGGTGGGCAGCTCGTCGTCGAAGATTCCGGTCAGCTTCCCGATGCGGTGACAGGCCGGCTTCTCGGTGAGGAAGCAGTCGGGGCCGCCGTCGATGACGAACTCGCCACCTCCCCCCGGGTCCGCTACCCGCTCCGACGCGATCTTGCCCCCGAGGCGGTCGTCCTTCTCGAGCAGCGTGAAGGTCACGTCGTGACCCTCCTCGGCGGCACGCTCGAGCTTGAACGCCGCCCCGAGGCCGGCGACACCCCCGCCGATCACCACGATTCTGGCCATCCGTGGGCTCCTTCCGCGGCGGCCCGGCAGCCGCCGATCCCTCGTCCCGTCGCGCGCCTGCCGGCAGGCGCGCGCCTACAGCAGCGGCTCCACGAGCGAGCGCAACGCCTCGATGAGCAGGGGCCGATCGTTCGGAGCCTCGGCGCGCTCGAACGCCAACCCCAGGTCACGTGCCCTCTCGGCAGCGGACACGTCCAGGTCGTACACGGTCTCCATATGGTCGGTGGCGAACCCGACGGGGCAGACCGCCACCGCCTCGAAGCCGGCCTCCGCGGCGGCCTCGAGCATGTCCTCGAGATCAGGGCCGAGCCAGGCGCCGGGGCGCCGGCCCTTGCTCTGGTACGCCACGATCCAGGGTCTCTCCCCGCGGAGGTCGCCCCACGCGCTCGTCCCTCCCAGGGCGACCTCGCCCGTATCGTCCGCGCCGAGCCCGAGCCGCCCCGCGACCTCCTCCGCCGTGGCTCGCACCTCTCGCACGTACGGGTCGTCCGAGAGCAGGTCGTCCAGCGGCAGGCTGTGCGCCGTGAACAGCGCCAGCGCCCGCCCCGCCGCGGCGGCCGCGTCCACCGCGCGAGCCGCAGCCTCCTCGAGCGCCGCGGTGAAGGCGGGAGCGCGGTGCAGCATGGGCGCCTCGGCCACCGACAACCCGGGACGGCGAGCCTTGGCCTCCATGACCGCCTCCCGGTACGCGACCGAGCTCACCTTGGACTCGAACGGCGAGAGCGAGACGGTGACCAGGCGATCGGCGCCGCCGGCCGCGAGAGCGTCGACCGACTCGCCGATCAGCGGATGCCAGTAGCGCATGCCGACCCGCACGGCCACGTCGTGCCCCCGCGAGCGCAGCTCTTCGGCGAGCAGCGACGCGACGGATTCGGCGATCGCGGGCAGCGGCGAACAGCCGCCGATCGCACGGTAGCGGGCGGTGACCGCGTCCACCAGCCGCTCTTCGGGCTCTCGCCCCATCAGGCGGGCCATGAACGGACCCACCGCTTCGGCACGATCCGGCCCGCCGAACGCCGTCAGCAGCACCGCCGAGGACACGCGCTACCCCCGGACCTGCGCCGAGTACTCGCGCACGAAGTCGACGAGCGCCCTGGCGTGTGCCGGGTCGGTGTCCTTGTGGATCCCGTGCCCGAGGTTGAAGACGTGACCGGGGCGCGTCCCCACGGCATCCAGGATGCGCCTCGCCCGCTCCTGGATGACCGGGACGGGCGCGAACAGGGTCATCGGGTCGAGGTTGCCCTGGACGGCGAAACCCGGGCCCACCCGCTCCAGCGCGTCGGCCATGTCCATCCGCCAGTCCAGCCCTATGACGTCGCCGCCGGCCTCCATGACCAGGCCGAGCATCGCCGAGGCGTTGTTGGCGAAGTTGACGACCGGCACACCGGCGGCGGAGACCCGCTCGATCAGACGCCTGGTGTGCGGCAGCACGTGTTCCGCGTAGTCGGCCGGAGAGAGGAAGCCGACCCAGGAGTCGAAGACCTGAACGGCCTGGGCACCGCTGGCGATCTGGGCCTCCAGGTAGGCGATGACGGTGTCGGTCGTGACCTCCATGAGCGCGGACCAAGCGTCCGGCTCGGACCACATCAGCGTCTTGCACCTGATGTACGCCCGCGTGGAACCGCCCTCGATCATGTACGACGCCAACGTGAACGGCGCGCCGGCGAAGCCGATGAGCGGCACCTTGCCCTCGAGCTCGCGACGGCACAACCTGACCGCTTCCATCACGTACCCGGTGTCCTCGTACGGATCGGCGACACGCAGCCGGCGGGCGTCCGCGAGGCTCCGGACGGGGTTGTGGATCACGGGTCCTTCGCCCTTGGCGAACTCGAGCTGCAGCCCCATACCCTCCAGCGGCAGCAGGATGTCGGCGAACAGGATCGCGGCGTCCACGCCGATGAGGTCGACCGGCTGGAGCGTGACCTCCGCGGCGATCTCGGGTGTCTTGCACATCTCCAGGAAGCCGTGCCGAGCCCGGATGGCGCGGTACTCCGGCATGTACCGCCCGGCCTGGCGCATCATCCACACCGGCGTGCGCTCAGTCGGCTCCCGCCGGCACGCTCGCAGGAACAGGTCGTCGTAGGGCATTCTCTCTTCGTCCTCCCGGTATGCCGGAATCGAGGTCGCGCCCCTGGTGGCGAGGGCGCGAAGCGGTGTCAGTCTAGCACGCCGGCGGCCCCCACACGCCGACGGGGTGGGGGCCGTCGAGGCGCGACCGCAGCGCTACGCGTTGCCCGGCGCGGTCTCCACGATCTTCTTCACGATCGACGGGTCGGCGAGCGTCGAGATGTCGCCGAACGCCTCCAGCTCGCGGTCTCCGGCGGCGATCTTGCGCAGTATGCGTCTCATGATCTTGCCCGAGCGGGTCTTGGGGAGCTCGGGCACGAGGTGGATGTGGTCAGGCGTCGCGATCGGTCCGATCTCCTCGCGGACGTGTCCCCGCAGGATCTTCTTCAGGTCCTCGGAGGCCTCCTGGCCGGACTTCAGGATGACGTAGGCGTAGATGCCCTCGCCCTTGATCTCGTGCGGGAAGCCGACGACGGCCGCCTCGGCCACCGACGGGTGGCTCACCAGCGCGCTCTCGACCTCGGCCGTTCCCATGCGGTGGCCGGAGACGTTGATGACGTCGTCCACTCGGCCCAGGAGCCAGTAGAAGCCGTCCTCGTCGACCCGCGCGCCGTCGCCGGTGAAGTACATGCCGGGGAAGTGGGTGAAGTAGGTCTCCTTGACCCGGACGTTCTCCGGATCGCCCCACGTCCCGCGCAGCATCCCGGGCCACGGGAACTTGATGCACAGGCGCCCGCCGGAGTTCACCGGCGTCTCGCTCCTGTCTTCGTTGAGCACCACCGGCTGCACGCCGAAGAAGGGCCGCGTGGCCGAGCCCGGCTTCATCGGCGTGGCCCCGGGCAGGTTCGTGATCAGATGGCCGCCCGTCTCGGTCTGCCAGTACGTGTCCACGACCGGTATCTCGGAGCGGCCGACGTTCTTGTAGTACCACATCCACGCCTCGGGGTTGATCGGCTCCCCGACCGTGCCCAGCACACGCAGGCTGGAGAGGTCGTACTTGGCCGGCCACTCCTCACCCGCCTTCATGAGCGCGCGGATGGCCGTCGGAGCCGTGTAGAACTGGTTCACGCCGTGCTTCTCGACGATCTGCCAGAAGCGCCCCGCGTCGGGGTAGGTCGGGATGCCCTCGAACATGAGCGAGGTGGCGCCGTTGGCGAGCGGACCGTACACGATGTAGCTGTGACCCGTGACCCAGCCGATGTCGGCCGTGCACCAGAAGATGTCCTCGTCGTGGTAGTCGAAGACGTACTTGAAGGTCAGCGCGGTGAAGAGGAGGTACCCGCCGGTCGTGTGCAGCACGCCCTTGGGCTTGCCGGTGGAACCCGATGTGTAGAGGATGAACAGCGGGTCCTCGGCGTCCATCCACTCGACCCCGCAGTGGCGCGAGATGCCGTCGGCGCGGACCTCCTCGTGGTACCAGAAGTCACGGCCGGGCTCCATGTCGACGCGCGTCTGCGCACGTGAGACCACGATCACCGTCTCGACCGTGGGGCACTCGAGCAGAGCGGTGTCGGCTTCGGCCTTCAGCGGCACGATGCGGCCCCCGCGTATGCCTTCGTCGGCCGTGATGAGCATCTTCGCCGCACAGTCCTGGATGCGGTCTCGCAGCGCCGCGGCGGAGAAGCCGCCGAAGACGACCGAGTGTATCGCTCCGATGCGCGCGCACGCGAGCATCGCTATGGCCAGCTCCGGGATCATCGGCATGTAGATGGCGATGCGGTCGCCCTTGCGGACCCCGTGCTTCTTCAGCACGTTGGCGAAGCGGCACACCTTGTAGTAGAGCGACTGGTAGGTGTACATCTTCGTCCGGCCCTCGTCGGACTCCCAGATGATGGCGGCCTTGTTGCGCCGCCACGAGTTGAGGTGCCGGTCTATGCAGTTGTACGCGACGTTGGTCTTGCCGCCCTTGAACCACTCGACGCGCGGGGTGTCGAACTCCCACTCGAGCACCTTGTCCCACTTCTTCTCCCAGTGCAGATACTTCTCGGCCTGCTCGGCCCAGAACCCCTCGGGATCCTCCACGGAGCGCGCGTACAGGGACTCGTACTCGTCCATCGACCCGACGTAGGCTCTGTCCTTGACCCAGTCCGGCGGGTCGACGACCCGCAACTCCTTCATCATGGACTGAATCGACTTGGATCCCTCGGCCATGTCTGCCTTCTCCCTTCGGCGACGGCTACGGACGGTACCGCCCGCTCCAGAGGCGCCTCCGGCGGCCTCGGGCCGGCTCCAGCGTGCGGTGCGGGCAGGATCGCCCCGCTGCCGGTCGTCGCGAACCCCCCGGCACAGCGATTCTACTGGATGTGTATCCGCGATCGGCGGCTTGACCAGGGGCGAACGGGTGGACGGCGCGCGCTCCTCGGTGGACGGCGCACCCCGGAGCGCGGGCGGCGGCGGGCTGGGGAGCGCCGCCGGCGCCCTGCCGGCGAGCGCGGCCCGCGGCGGTCGCGGGAGCACGAGTGGTCGAGCGGCCCCCGCGGACCGATGGTGAGGCTGTGAGGAGGTCGTGGAGATTGAGAAATTTTTCTCTTGTAACAACCGTTGCAATGCCCCTCCCGGCTGCGCTACGGTACCTGACAGACAGGAAGTTTCCCTTCCCTACACCGTCGCCACGGGGAATCCGGGCGGCAACGAACAGGGCCCATCGACGACCGGCATCGCGATGAGGTACGGCTTCTGAGGCCAAGCCGTACGCAGCCCGAGTGCTCAGGGGTACAAGGGAAGGAATGGGAAGGCCCCGGTCCGAAGACCGGGGCCTTCGCACGCCCGCGCTGTCGGAAGCAACGACCGCGTCGACAGGCCGCGCGACGCCGCGACGTGGTCGCGCTCGGGCGCGAGCGTCACTCGCCCGCGAACTCCACCATCCCGTGCGACATGCGGCGGCCGCCGAGGACGTGCACGTGCAGGTGGCCGACGGTCTGGCCGGCATCCTCGCCGTTGTTGACCACCACGCGATAACCCGCGTCATCAAGGCCTTTGATCCGGGCGATCTCCGGCACTGAGGAGAAGATGCGGCCCATCAGTTCCACGGAGACGTCGTCGGCGAGGTCGGAGTGATGCTCTTTGGGGACGATGAGGACGTGGATGGGCGCCTGAGGCGTTATGTCGTCGAACGCGTAGACCCGATCGTCCTCGTACACCTTCCGCGAGGGGATCTCGCCTCCGACGATCATGCAGAACACGCACCCCTCCATATACGCCTCCTCCGTGTCGGCTCCGTGACCCGATCAGGCTACCATCACGCAATCGCGCCCGCGCCGCTTGGCCGCGTACATCGCGCGGTCGGCGCGTGCGAGCACCCCGTCGGCCTCCTCGGTGTCCCCAGGGACGTGCACTGCGACTCCCACACTCGCGGTCACCGCCTCGGCCAGCTCCGGAACCGCGGCCGAAGTCATCTCCGCCACGCGGCGCCGCATGCGTTCGGCGACGCCGCGGGCGACCTGGGAGTCGGTACCCGGAAGGAGCACGAGGAACTCCTCGCCGCCGAGCCGAGCGACCACGTCGTACTCGCGCGCCTCGGAGCTGAGAGCGTAGCCCGCGGCCACCAGCGTCGCATCGCCCACGGCGTGGCCGAGTGAGTCGTTCACGTCCTTGAAACGGTCGAGGTCCACCATCAGCACCGCCAGCGACCGGCGCTCTCGATCCGAACGCAAGAGCTCCTCGTGCAGACGCTGCAGCGCGACCCTGCGGTTGACAAGACCGGTCAGCGCGTCGTGCGTGGCGAGCTGGACCAGTCGGCGCTCCGCACGCAGCACGGCCTCGAGCAAGCGCGTGATGATGAGATAGAGCACGAACAGCAGCGTCACCAGCGAGCCGGCGAGCGCCAGGGCCGTCAGACGCCGACCGCTCGCGACCGCCTGCTCGACCTCGAGGGGAGACAGCGGGACGGCGCCGCGCAGGAGCTGTTCGGTGCGCCACTGGAACAAGACGAACGTCGCCGTCAGCGCGAGCGCCACGGCACCCGCTCCGAGCAGCAGGCTCAGGCGGATGCGCCTCTCGGTGAGGGCAGCCGGGTCCGGCGCCTCACTCTGCTCGATCGGCCTCCGCGGCATCCTCGGGCTCCAGCTCTCCGATGAGGGTGGTGACGCGCTGCTGCGCGTCCGCCAGCCGTGTCTGCAGGGCCCGCAGCAGCGCCACGCCCCGCTCGTAGCGGCGCATGCTCTCCTCCAGGTCCAGTTCGCCGCACTCCAGAGCGCTCACGATGCGCTCCAGTTCGTCCAGCGCGGCCCCGAAGGGCATCTCCTCCGGCGCCGGCAGCGTCCTCTCCTCCACCTACTCCTCCGAACCCTCGACGACGCAACCCAAGACGCCCTCGGCGAGTCTGACCCGCACACGCTCTCCGGCGCCGACCTCCGCCGAGGACCGCAGCACGGTGCGGCCGTCGGCCCTGTAGCACAGAGCGTAGCCCCTCCCGAGGATGGCCAGCGGCGAGAGGTCGTTCAGCCTCGCGGCCGTGACCGCGGCACGGTCGGCGGCGCGCTCCACCGCCCGACGGCCCGAGACCGCGAGCCGCTCCCTCGCCCGCTGCAGGCGCTCCGTGTCGCGGGCGAGGCGCAGCGGCAGTGCCGCGGACAGCGCGTCCGCCGCCGCGTCCAGCGATTGCGCCTGCCGCGCCAGCGCCACGGCGGGGTCCACGAACACCGGCCGCCGGACCAGCAGGCGCACGGCGTGCGAGGCGTCGGACAAGCGGCGCTCCAGCCCGCGTCCGAGCCTTCGGGAGAGGTGCGCCATGCCGCGCCCGATCTCCTCGCCGGATGGAGCGGCCGCCTCGGCGGCGGCGGTAGGGGTCGAGGCGCGGACGTCGGCCACCATGTCCGCGATCGTGGTGTCGGGCTCGTGCCCGATGCCGGTGACGACCGGCACGGGGCAAGCCGCGACCGCGCGGGCCACGGCCTCCGCGTTGAACGGCATGAGGTCCTCGTAGCTGCCGCCGCCGCGCCCAAGCACCACGACCTCGGCACCTGCCGCAGCGACGACGCGCAGCCCCTCGACGATCGACACGGCCGCGTCGGGTCCCTCGACCGCCACGCCCGCCAGCAGGACCTCCGCGACCGGATAGCGACGCCGCAGAGTACGGATGACATCGTGAACGGCCTTGCCGCGCGGGGAGGTCACCACCCCGATCCTGCTCGCGTGCGCCGGAAGCGGCCGCTTGCGCTCCGGGCGCATCAGCCCCTGCGACTCCAGCTCGCGCGCGAGCTGCGCGACCCGCATCCGGAGGACGCCCTCCCCCGCGGGCTCCAGCGCGGAGACCTGGAACTGCATCCGGCCCTTCGGTGCGTAGGCGGTGAACGCTCCGGCGACCTGCACCATCTCGCCGAGGCGCAGCCGCACGCCCGACCTCTCGTAGGCGTCCCGCCACATCAGGCACGGCATACAGGCGCCCCCGTCGGCGACGGTGAAGTAGACCGCCTTGTACCCCGGCTTGTCGGCCAGCTCCGACACCTCGCCGAGCACCCTCACCCGGACGCCCTCCAGAGCGCGCTTCGCCAGCCCCATCGCCTCGGATACGGTCAGCGCGCGCGTATCGGCCATGCTCGCCTCTCCTCGACCGGGCACGTGTTCAGTCTACCAGCCTGTCCGACGGCGCCGCCCGCCGGCGGCGTCCTCTCGCGCTCGGCGACCGGCACCCGTGGAGCGCGCCTGAAGGCGCCTCAGCTGCGTCGGGACAGGCCCAGGAAGTACACCAGCTGCATCACGGCGATGAGCGCCGCGGCCACGTAGGTGAGCGCCGCGGCGGTGAGCACCCTGCGCGCTCCGGAGACCTGCTCGCCGGGCAGACGGTTGCCGGTGGCCAGCGAAGCCATCGCACGCCGCGAGGCGTCGAACTCGACCGGCAACGTCACGAGCTGGAACAACACCGCGGCGGCGAACAGCGCCACGCCGATCGTGATCAACCCGCCGGCGCGCATGAAGAAGCCGCCGAAGATCAGCCACGGCGCCACGGTCGACCCCAGCTGCGCCGTCGGGACCAGCGCCTGACGCAGCGAGGCCGCCGCGAACGCGTGCGCGTGCTGAACCGCATGTCCGGCCTCGTGGGAAGCCACGCCCGCGGCCGCGACGCTCCGCCCCATGTACACGTCGCGCGAGAGCCGCAGCACCTTGGAGCGCGGGTCGTAGTGGTCGGTCAGCCTGCCGGGCACCATCTCGATGCCGACGTGGTGCAGACCCGCCCCGTCGAGCATCTCGCGCGCCACCTCCGCGCCGGTCTGGCCCGTGGCCACCGGAACGCGGCTGAATCGCCGGTACGACGAGTTGATGAAGGCCTGCGTGAGGCCTCCCAGCACCATGGCCGCGATGATGATGAGCAGATACGACGAGTCGAAGATGAACATGCCCGCTCCCTACGTGAAGGCCGCCTGCGCCGACGGCGTCACGGCCCGATTACTCTCTCTCCGGCCCGTATCCGAGCAAACGCGCTGCCAGATGCCTCCTGCAGGAGTACGTACCCGAGCGCTCCCGAGGACGGAGCGGGCAGGTCCGCCCTACCCTGCGTCCGCCCCGCGTTCGAGCCGCTCGACGACCAGCGCCCCGTCGCGCACCGCGAGTCGCAGCCGTCCCTCCAGCAGGTCGACGAGCTCCTCGCCGATCATCTCCCGCTTCCATCCCGCCAGCAATCCGCTGGCCTCGCCCTCGCCCTGTGCCAGCAACTCGAGCTCCTTGCGCGTGGCAAGCTGCGGCAGCGCGACCGAGCGCTCCCTGGCGCGCAGCCGCACGAGCGCCGCCATCAGGTCGACGGCTCCCTCGACGTCGCGAAGCGGCCGCCCCCTGCGCTTCACGCGCGGCAGCTCGTCCTCGGGCATGGCCAGGCCCTGCCTCACGGCGTCGAGGAGCCCGCGCCTCGCCTCGCGCGCGGCCTTGTCGCCCACCCCGCGGATCGAGGCGAGCTGGCGCTCGTCGACGGGCGCCCTTCGGGCGATCTCGTACAGCGCGTCGTCGCCCAGGACCCATCGCCGCGGCACGTCGCGGCGCATCGCCTCGCGCTCGCGCCACGCCGCGAGCTTCAGCAGAACGCCTAGCTGGCGCGGCTTGAGCGCGCCCAGGCGCTTGATGCGCCGGTACTGCTCCTCGGGGCGAACCTCGTAGCTGGCAGGGTCCGCGAGGTGCTTCAGCTGGGGTTCGAGCCAACCCAGCCGCCCCTCGCGCTCCAGCCGCTCGCGAAGCCGCCTGTAGACGTCGGGCAGATACCGCACATCGTCCAGCGCGTAGGCCACCTGCTCGGCGGAGAGCGGACGGCGCGACCAGTCGGTGAAGGTCTCGGTCTTGTGCAACTCCGCGCTTAGGAGCTCCTTGACGATGTTGCTGTACCCCACCTGAGAGGGGAAGCCGGCCAGCGTCGCGGCGAGCTGGGTGTCGAACAGCGGCGCCGGGACCACGCCCGCCTGGTGGTAGAAGATCTCCACGTCCTGCGAACCGGCGTGGACCACCTTGAGCACATCGGGGTCGGCGAGCACCTCCAGGAGCGGCGCGAGGTCGTCGAGGGCGAGCGGGTCCACGATCGCGGTGACGTCGTCGGTCGCCACCTGCACGAGGCACAGGCGCGCGTAGTAGGTGCGCTCGCGAAGGAACTCCGTATCGAACCCGACGATGCCGGCGGGCCTGACGCGCTCCACCAGCTCGCGCAATCCTCCGACGTCCGTTACGTACAAGGACACCTCCCGCTTCGCCCGCTCCGGCTGGAGCGCGCGGCATGGCATATCATGTAGCGAAGTCCCACCAGACGCAGTGTAACGGTCGGGACGGCCTATCGGGCGAGCGGACCCGATCGACACGGAAGGCAGCCGTTGCGCATCCTCGTCGTTCAGAACCTGCGCGCCGGCCCCGGCAGCGCGGGCATCTACGACTACGTGCACGCACTGGGACGGCAGGGCGTCGAGGTCGTCATGCGCTTCCTCTCCGAGGACGACGGCGCCGGCACCCTGCTCGCCGACGCCGGCCGTTTCGACCGCATCGTCGCGGGAGGAGGCGACGGGACGGTCTCGGCCGTGGCCTACGAGCTGCGCGAGACCGGCACCCCTCTCGTCATCTATCCCGCGGGCACGGCCAACCTCGTGGCGATGAACCTGCGCATGCCGGCGGACCCCTTGGCCCTGGCCAGGACGACGCTGGAGGGACCGGTCGTGAAGGTCGACATGGGCGAGATGGCGTGCGCGGGGCTGGAGGGCGGCGTGTGCCGCCCCACCGGCTTCCTCATGGCCGCGGGCGCGGGCTTCGACGCATCGATCATGGAGGGCGCACGCAGCCTCAAGGCCGGCCTCGGCGCCGGAGCGTACCTGGTCGCGGCGCTGCAGAACCTGACGCCCACCGTTTCGGCGTTCACCCTGGACCTGGACGGCCGCGTGATCGAGACCGAGGGGATCGCGGTGCTCATCCTCAACTTCGCGCGCATCCAGTTCGACCTCGCCGTCACCCACGACAGCGACGCCCAGGATGGGCTGTTCGAGGTAGTCGTGCTGCACACCAAGACGGCGGTAGGGCTCATTCCGGCGATCTGGGGGGCGCTGCTCGACCGCCTCGCCGGAAACCATCCGGACCGGTCGCCGAGCTTCGAGATCCACGCAGCCAGGCGAATGCGCGTGACCGCCGACCCCCCGCTGCCCGTCCAGTACGACGGCGAGGCGATCCGGGCGACCACGCCACTGGACGCCGTCGTGCTGCCCGCGGCGGCGACCCTCGTCGTACCGCCGGGCGCGGCCGACGAGGCGGGGCGCCTTTCCCCGGCGTAGTCCTCGGCCCAGCCTGCAGCCGCCGGTACGCCCCTCCCTCCCGCCGCCCGCCTTCGCCCCCGATCGCGCCTTCGCGGGTCACCACAGGGAAGAGGCCCCGGCGACGACCCCCGGGGCCTCTCGCGAGCGCGCGATCAGCGCAGCTTGCGGCGCCTCTTGCGTTTGAGCGTGATGCCGGACGTGCCGCACGCCATCGCCGCGATGAGCAGCGTTGCGAGATCCCCTCCGGTGAACGGCAGAGCGCGCTCCACGGCCGTCGGCGTGGGCGTCGGCTCCGGCGTGAACGGCGCGAAAGGCTCCGGCTCGGTGGGCTCCGGCGTCGGCGTAGGCGTCGGCTCCGGCGGGAACGGCAGGAACGGGTTGCGGACCGTCACGCATGCACGCGCCTCATTGTCGCAGGGGTCCACGTCGTCGGGATGCGAGATCACGGCGACGTTGCACACCTCCGTGTCGCCGAAGGGCACGTCCGCCAACACCTCCACGACGTACGTGATGCTCTGCACTCCGTCCGACGGGGAGAGCGGGCCGGCTATCTCCCACACGATCCGGCCGTTCTCGACCGTACCGCCCCCGGGGTCGACGACCCGCAACATCGTCTCGACGAAGTCGTCCACGATCGTGAAGTCGCTCGCCGGTCCAGTGCCCTCGTTGAAGTACGTCAGGGTGAAGCTGATCAGGTCCTCCGGCCCGGCCAGGTCCACGGACGCCTGTTTGCCTATCACCAGGTCGACCTCGGGCTCGGGCTCCTCGACTTCGCCCACGCACTCGACGTGGCTCAGGTTCAGCCTGTTGTAGGCGCTCGTCACCACGACCGCACTCGCGGCCGTCAGCACGTCGTGCCCGCGTGTCGTCACGTAGAAGTGCTGCATCCTCAAGTTGACCTTGCCTGCCGTGACCTCGACGTCGCCGGCGTTCTCGAAGGTCACGTGCAGCGTCGCCGCGTCCGCGCCCTTGTCGAGGCCATTGAGGACGAAGTGCCAGAGCACCTCGTCGCACTCGCCGTCGATATGGTCCCTGCTGTCCGTTCCTGTATGCGACGGGTTCAGGAAGGCCGTGAGCGTCATCACGCCCTCGGCGCCGGCCTTCTCCGGGTCTGTGTCCGTCCCCTAGGTCCCTGCCCTGTCGCCGTGTTCGTCCTCTCTGCCGGTCTTGTCGGTCTTGCCTTGCTTCCTGCTCGCGTCCGCGTCCTTCCGGCTCGCGACGCCGCGGTCGCCGGCCCTGCCCCTGGCCTCCAGGGACTTGCCCTGGCTCTCGTCGCGCTCCTCTTCGGTCGCCCGCCCCTTGGCCTCGTCGGCGGATCCCGACTTCGATCCGTCCTTGCCGCCCCCCGAGCCGCCGCCGGCCTTCGCCGAGGACGGATCGGCCTTGTCGGGCGGACGCCCGGAGTGGGTCACCTCGGAGTCCTTCTTCTCGACGCTACGTGCGAGCGCCGTCTGCGGTGCGGCGAGGACGAACATCGACGCCATCAGCACGCACAGCAGTCTCCGCTTGGCCAAGGCTCGCGCCCGCGTTGTACGGGATCGCATGGTCAAACCTCCCCCTGCACGGGGCGCCGGCCCGCGTGCTCGGTCATTGCATCCACCCCCTTCGAAGGGATGCGGGCCGTGCCAGGCCCGTGCGCACCGAGGACCTCAGGGCCCCGGCGCGCGGCTTCGCTCCGCTCCGCTGCGCACCTCCGATTGGAGGAATACGCCAGTCGTATCTTGCCAAGGGAAGGGGCCGCCTGCCGACCGATGGGCCGGAGCCCCGGACACGCGGCGCTCATGTCAGTCGAAGGCGCAGGTAGACGGCGTCCTCGAACGGGTTGTGCCGATACGCCGCGACGCGCTCGAACCCGACGGACTCGTACAGAGCGATCGCCGCGGGCATGCGCGCGGACAGCGTGTCGAGCATCATATGGTCGTAGCCGATCTCCTCGGCCAGGGAGACGACGCGCTGGACGAGCAGTCGTCCGATCCCCCGGCCGCGCGCCGAAGGCGCCACGTAGAGGCGCTTCATCTCGCACGAACGGTCTTCCAGGGGCCGCAGGGCGACACAGCCGACGCCGCTCCCATCGGCTCTCGCGAGGAGGAGCCGGCCGCGAGGAGGCCGGTACTCGCCGGGAAGGCGGGCGAGTTCGTCCTCGAACCCCTGGAAGTCAAGCGAGAAGCCGAGCCAGTCCGCGTACTCCGTGAACAGCGCCCGCACGGCGTGCAGAGCCGGGCCCGAGTGCGCCTCGATGATGCGGGCAGTCATACGCTCTCTTCCTGAAGGACAGGTCCAACCGGCACCATCATCGCACGATGCGGAAGGCTCAGGAGCGTTGCCCGGGGTTCAGCACCACTCGCACCGGCAGTGTCCGGACGCACGGAAGGGCTTCCCGACGGGGAGTATCATGAAGGTGGCTGTTCCTGGAAGGCCACGAACGAGGCCTCCGGGAAGGAGGAGAACGTCATGAGATGCAGCCGCCTCGGACGAGCGCTCCTCGGATCGCTCGTCATCGCCGCGATCGTGGCCGTGTCCCCCGCCGTCCTCGGCGCGGAATCCGTAGTGGCGACCGTGCCCGTGGGGATCAACCCGACGGCGGTGGCGACCAATCCGATGACGCACAAGGCCTACGTCGCCAACTACTACGGGGACTCGGTCTCGGTGATCGACGGCGTGTCGCAGAGCGTGGTAGCGACGATCCCGATGCCCATGACCTTCCTCGCGGTGCCCAACGCGATCCTGGTCGACTTCCTGGCGGCCTCCCCGACGGCCTACGTGGCGAACTTCTGGTCGGACAAGCTCGCCATCATCGATGAGGCATCCCTCACCGTCACCAAGACCGTAGACCTGGCGGGCGTGCATGCGTCCGGTCCCCGTGCGCTCGCCCTCAACCCCTCGAGCAGCCCGGCGAAGCTCTACGTCGCGAACTACGGCGCGGACACCGTGGGCGTGCACGACGCGGCGACCGGCGAGCTCGTCAAGGAGATCCCTGTCGGTCAGCGACCGCGCGCGCTCGCGGTCTTCGCGAGCGCCGAGCGCGAGCGCGTCTACGTCGCCAACCGCTTGGGCGACAGCGTCACGGTCATCGACGGGAAGACGGATGAGGTGGTCGCCACGGTCGCCACCGGCGAGGCGCCGAAGAACATCGCGGTGCACCCGTCGACCGGTACCGCGTACGTCACGAACGAGGCCGCCCACACGGTGTCGGTGATCGACGACTCCGACAGCGTGGTGGCGAACGTGTCCGTCGGGCAGCGTCCGGTCGGCCTGGCCGTGGACCCCTCGGCGGGACGAGTGTTCGTCGCCAACCACTCCTCGGACAGCGTGAGCGTGATAGATACCGCCACCAACGGCGTCGTCGAGACGCTGGCGGTGGGGGCAGGCCCGTGGCAGGTGGCCCTCGACGCGGTCACCGGCAAGGCGTTCGTGACCTGCTACACATCCAACCAGCTCGCGATCATCGACGGCTCGCTGTCCGTGTCGCTCCTCGACGTGGGGACCCAGCCGTTCGGCGTCGCGATCGACGCGGCGTTCGACCCGCCTAAGGAGTACGTCACGAACTGGGGCGACTGGACGGTCTCGATCATCGGGGGCTCGGCGAGCGCGATGGGCGGAGCGCCCCTGCTGCCCCGGGCGCATGCTGCGGAGGCGGTGCAGCCGGTGGAGGTGACGATCGACGAGGTCGCGCAGACCCCTTCGGGCTACAGCGTCTCCGGCACCGCCAGCGATCTGCGCGCGCCGTACGTCTCCAACGTCGTCGCGGTGTTCGTGAAGCTCGACGGCGCCGAGGAGTGGATGCGGGCGGCGATCGTCGAGGGCGCCGCCACGCCTTCCGTGACCTGGCGCGCGGCGGTCGGAGGGGCGGACCCCACGGGGAGGCTCCTGCAGGTCGCCGTCGTCGACCAGGCCAGCGCCGCCGTCAACTGCGGCGAAGTCGGCGCCGCGAGCACGAGCGGGCTGTTCGGCGCCCTGGTCAGCCTGCCGGTCGCCCCGTCGGTCGATGACGAAGCGCCGGCCGTGTCGGCGCCGGAGGTCGAACCGGCGAAGGTGAAGGCGGGGCGGGATCTCACCGTCCGTGCCACAGCCGACGACACCGCTCTCGGCGATTCCGCCATCGCCTCGATGTCCTATCGGGTCGACGACGGCGCATGGCAGCCGATGCTCGCCGAGGACGGAGCGTTCGACTCGCCCTCGGAGACGGCGATCGCGACCGCGGCGGCACTGCTGCCGGCGGGCTACCACACGGTGACGGTCTCGGCCACGGATGCCGCGGGCAACACAGCCGTATCGGCCCCGACCGCCTTCCGCGTCGTCGGGAACCTCCCGAAGGCACAGAAGCTCGAGCGGTAGGCGCGCGGCGACCTCAGCCGAGAGCGAAGAAGGCCTCGGGGCTTGGGGCCCCGGGGCCTTCCGGCGATGTCGTGGTGGGCGCTAGAGGATTTGAACCTCTGACCCCTTCCGCGTCAAGGAAGTGCTCTCCCCCTGAGCTAAGCGCCCGTACGGTGCCGCCCCGAGGGGCAGCGGACGCTATTGTAGCAGGTCTGCCGACCCGCGCCAGACCCTCCCCCCACCCTCCCTCGCACCCCTCGCGAGCCGCTCGAACCCCCCTCGGAGCGTCCTTGCACGCCTTCCCGGCGCTTGATAGACTACCGTCCTGCGCGGACGTGGCTCAGCTGGTAGAGCATCACCTTGCCAAGGTGAGGGTCGCGGGTTCGAATCCCGTCGTCCGCTCCATCGCAAAGCGACGAGGAGGTTGGTGACGGGCCTCGGCCTCCGCCAGCCTTCTCCGTTGATAACCGAGCAGCACGGCGACGTGGCCAAGTGGCAAGGCAGGGGCCTGCAAAGCCCTTATCCCCGGTTCGAATCCGGGCGTCGCCTCCATCTACGAGCAGGAAGAGCCCGGCCGCTGCTGCTGACGGCCGGGCTCTTCTTCTCTCCCGCCTCGCGCGAACGGATTCGCTGCGTACGGCGGGATGCTCAGGGGCGGGCCGGCGCTGGGCACACCGGCCCGTCGGGGTGCCTACACGCCGTACTTGACCTGGATCCGCTTGGCCTGTTCCAGGCGCGACAGGCCGCGCTCGAGGTCGCCGGGGTCGTTGATGTTCTCGATGGCCCACTTGATGATCTCCGTGGGCACCAGAGGATAGCGCTTGCGCGCCTGGGCGACGGTCATGTCATCCCCTCCAACTGCTACGACTGCTGCTACGAGTGCTGCTGTATCTCTACGTGCATGACCGATATGCGGATTCTACCCCCTGCCGTATAGGGGGAGTCAATATCCGGGGGCCGAACGGGGGGCACCGGCCGCGCTCAGCTCCGGACACGCCTCGCCGCGGAGGCCGCTCCCCTAGAACCACGCCTTCTTGTTCGCGACGTACGTATCGTGGAAGTCCTGGTCGGTCTTGGTGAGGTAGATGATGCCTTCTATCAGGCCGACGATGCTCACCGCGAAGGACACGAGGCCCGCCGTCAGCCACCCGAGGAGCCAGACGACCGCCATGATGAGCCCCTCGGTCGTGTAGCCGAGGTAGAACTTGTGCACGCCCAGGCCGCCAAGCAGTATGCCGAGGACACCGGCCACGATCTTGCTCTTCTCGCCGGCCGGCGCAGCCGGCCGCGACGGCCCGGGTCGTGCAGGCGGAGCGGGTGGCGCCTGCCCGGCCGGCGGTCCCGGCGGCGGCGTAGGTGTCGCGGGCGGACCCGGCTCGGGCGCGGGAGGCGCGGCCGGCGGACCGGGCTCGGCAGCCGGCTCGGGCACGGACGCCGAGCCCTCGGGACGCCTTTCGGGCTCCGGGCCTCCCGGAGCGGTCGTTCCGTTGTTCTCGTCCATGTCTCTCCCTCTCTCGCCTGCTTCCCTCGGACCTGCCATCCGCCGCCGATGGTATCGGTTCCACCGCGGGCGTGGGAAGCCGTGCCCGGTCACTCCCCCCAGCGCGGGAAGAGGTCGTGGTCCACACCCAGCACGTCGAGCACCTTGCCGGCGACGAAGTTCACGAGGTCGTCGAGCGTCTCGGGACGCTGGTAGAACGCCGGCATGGCCGGCACGATGACGGCTCCCGCCTCGGCCAGCGTGGTGAGGTTGCGCAGGTGGATCAGCGACAGAGGCGTCTCGCGAGGGACGACCACCAGCGGACGGCGCTCCTTGAGCAGGACATCGGCCGCGCGCTCGGCCAGGTCTCCCGCGAGTCCGGCGGCGAGCGACCCGCAGAATCCCATCGACGCCGGCACGACGACCATCGCGTCCACCCTGTGGCTGCCCGAAGCTATCGCATCGAACATCGCGTCCGGCGAGACGACCCGCAGCGCACGGTCGTACGGCAGGTCGAGGAATCGCAGGACCGCTTCCGCCGGGGCCTCCTCGGGAAGCGCGAAGCCGAGCTCGTACGCGACGATCTCGCGCCCCGTCTCCGTGAGAACCAGCGTCACCTCGTGGCCGCGCGCGAGCAGCTGCTCCAGCACGCGCATACCATACGCGCTGCCCGACGCTCCGGTGACCACCAGCGTGTAGACGCCCACGCGCCTCCCCTTCCGCAGATCCCGTCGCTCCGGATGATTCTCCCCTACGACGCGCCAGCCGTCGAAGGGCCTACGCGAGCAGCCGGTCGGCCAGCGCGCCGAGGAACACCACCACGGCGATCACGCCGTTGGTCGTGAAGAACGCGGCGTTCACTCGGGAGAGGTCGTCCGGCCGCACGATGGCGTTCTCGTAGGCGAGCAGCACCGCAGCGACCGACACGGCCGCGAGGAACGGCCAGCCGGCGCCCGCAAGCCATCCTCCGAGGACCAGCAGCGCCACGGTGAGGGCGTGCAGCACGCGCGTCTGGGCCAGCGCCCGCGGCACCCCGAGGTCGGCCGGCGCGCTATGGATGCCGTCGCGGCGGTCGTATTCGATGTCCTGCGTCGCATAGATGATGTCGAAGCCCGCTGTCCACAGCATGACGGCGAGGCCGAGGACGTAGGCCGGCGGTGCCAGCGGGTCGCCGGTGACGGCGGTCCACGCCCCGATCGGCGCGAGCCCGAGGCAGAGCCCCAGCCAGTAGTGGCACAGCCACGTGAAGCGCTTCGTGTAGGGGTAGAGGACGAAAGCGGCGAGCGGGATCGGCCAGAGCCGCCAGGTGATCGGGTGCAGTCGCGAGACGGCGAGGAGGTACGCGGCGAGCACGGCCGCGGCGAAGACCCACAGCTCCTTGGCTTTCACCAGTCCGGCCGGTACGGCGCGCCCGGCTGTCCTCGGGTTGCGCGCGTCGATCTCCTTGTCCACGGCGCGGTTCACCACGAACGCGAGACTGCGTGCGCCGACCATCGCGACGGTGATCCAGAACACGGCACCCCAGCTGGGGCGGACGAAGCGGCCGGCCACGACCCACTCGTTGAGCCGCCCCATCTCTCCGAGGACCGTCGCG